>JAUSPK010000194.1 GCA_030655735.1 Syntrophales bacterium
TAGATGGTCGTGACGATCCACAGGGATGAGGCCACCAGCGCAAAGAGCATACCGAATGAATCGACCCGGAAGGCGATACCCACACCCGGAAGGACCTCGACAAGGGTGAAGGCCAGCTTCTTTCCGGCAAGGACCACCGGCAACATGGAGATAATGATACCGAATTTGATCAGCGCGATCGTAATACTGCAGGATTCTCTCAGGTTGGGCTTCCTCCCGCAGAGGATAATGAGAAGCGAACCGAAGAGCGAAACGGCAACAGCCAGCAGTGGTTTTATAGATATAATGGTTTCCATGAAATAACGTTATCTCCCCCTTGTGGTCAAAAGAACTCCCGATCGTAATCAGTACGGGCTACTTAGCAATTATCCCCGGGGTTTTTCAAGCACTTTTTACGCCGCCGGGCTGTTTATCCTGAAACGGATTTCAGCAAACCGGACCGCTGCCGCCCCGTGCACGTTCCTCCACTATCCCCGCCATCTTAACAACTACCCCCTCTATGTCTGTCCCGGTGGTATCGATGATAACGGAATCGTCCGCCGGTTTCAGGGGGGCTATCTCCCTCGTCGTGTCCTGATGATCTCTCACCTCTAATCCGCGTTTGACCTCGCCACGATCGGCATTCTTTCCATTTTCGATCAACTGCAGGTACCTGCGCCTTGCGCGTTCATCGACATCGGCATCCAGAAAAAACTTCACATCCGCATCGGGGAATACCACCGTTCCCATATCCCTTCCCTCGGCTACGATTCCCCCCTGCCGCCCGGCGCTTTTCTGAAGCGGTAGGAGGGCCTCCCGTACCGCGGGGACCGCCGATAACGAAGAGGCGAGCATCCCGACCTCCTCGGTCCTAAGATCTCCCGAGATATCCGCCCCCTCTACCAGGACCCTCATCTCTCCGTCCGTCTCCTGGGGGATGGTGATGCCGTCGCACAACCTCCCAAGGGCCTCATCATCCGTTATGAATACGCCATTATGCATCGCCCGCCAGGCAACCGCCCGGTAGAGAAGCCCCGTATCCAAGTACATGTAGGATATCCTTTTCGCAAGTATCCTGCTGACCGTGCTCTTACCGGAACCCGCGGGGCCATCCACCGTAATGACCAGTCTCCTTTCCATCTCCTGTCCCCCTTCAATCATATCTTCTACTGCCCGTATTCACGCCCCCCTGCGCCTGACAAGGCGGTAGGTGACGGCGGCAAGTACAACACCAACTATATCGAAAAGGATATCATAGACCGACGCATGCCTTCCGGGGACAAAAGACTGGTGCCATTCATCGCTTATTGCGTACAGCATTCCGAAGATGGTAGCAAAAACAGCGGGAGCACCCGTAAAGACACTGCGCGGTGATGTAACCAATACCCTCATGAGCAGGTAACCCAGGATGTAATACTCGATTGTGTGGATGAATTTGTCAAGATTGAAAACCCAGGGGAGGATCTCCGGATAGCGCGAGATCGAGGAAAGGACAAAGATCAGGAGCATATACAGAAAAAGGGGGAGGACATAATAAAACAGTCGCTCCCCACTGGTTCCATGTACAGATCTTCTCATAAGACAACCATTATCGCCGTGTCAGTCACGACTCATACGTTTATCCCAGTATTCCCAGAAACACGCCTCCCGCAATCGCCGCGCCTATGGCCCCGGCAACATTCGGTCCCATGGCGTGCATCAGGAGAAAGTTCTGCTTGTTCTCCTTCTGCCCCATCACCTGGACGACCCGCGCGGACATGGGAACGGCGGACACACCGGCAGCCCCTATCATCGGATTGATCTTCTCCTTGAGAAACAGGTTCATGATCTTCGCAAGGATCACACCCGCCGCCGCGGCAGTGGCAAAGGAAACCACACCCAGGACGAGGATGAGCAGCGTCCGGGGCTGCAGAAAGTTCTGTGCCGGCATCGATGCCCCGATGGCAAGGGTCAGAAATATCGTGATAATATCAACAAAGGTCGTCTGGGCGGTCTTGTTGAGCCGGTCCGTAACGCCCGATTCCTTGAAGAGATTCCCCACCATGAAACACCCCATCAGGGGGGCGGAAGAGGGCACGATCAATATGACAATAATCGTCGTAATCAGCGGAAAGAGTATCTTCTCCAGCTTCGATACCTTTCTGAGCGACGGCCTCATATAGATCCCCCGTTCCTTCTTCGTGGTCAGGAGCAGTATCACGGGGGGGAGGATAATGGGGACCAGTGCCATGTACGAATAACACGCGACGGCTGTGGCCCCGATGATATGCGGGGCGAGCAGTGAGGTTACATATATGGTGGTGGGCCCTTCGGCCCCGCCTATTATCCCGATGGATGCCGCCTCCGACATGCTGAATCCGAAGATGAGCGCCAGGAAAAACGCCAGGTAGACACCGAACTGTGCGGCGGCCCCGAGGAGCAGGGTCTTGGGATTGGCAAGCATGGGGCCAAAATCGGTCAGCGCCCCGAGGCATAGAAACATCAGGGGTGGAAGGATCTGCCACATCACCCCGAATTTGAAGATCCGAGAGAGCAGACCCACGGGGCGTGTGGGCAGCTCCGCCTGATTGGTCTGTTCCATCGTCAGGATAGAGCCCAGGGTCTGCCCCTTCTCAACACGCTGTCCCTGGGATACCCTCAGGGTGTCGATCCGTCCGAAGACGGGGGCCGTCACCTCCCCCGAGTCGAGTTTGTATATGACGCCGCCCTTCTTGAAGGCGTCCCCCTCATGCATCGACACCTCCATCACCGTGCCGGCCTGAGGGGCCTTCAGCATCATCTCGTAATCCATCATACCCCCGAGGGGCAGATTGACCAGTATCATCCCGAACCCTATGGGAACCAGCAAAAGGGGTTCCATCTTTTTGGCAATCGCCAGGTATATGAAACCCAGACCTATAAGAATCATAAGGGCGTTCCCCCAGTAAAACAGAGGGAATCCGGTCTCAAGTAATCCAAAAAGCACGTCTGTTCCTCCTCTCAGCAACCCTCCGAGATCCTACTTCTTGATACCGGTAATCCTTTCGGTAATCACCCTCGTCAGCTCCACCGATATACCCAGCAGCACCAGTATGCCGAACACCAGGCCAAATCCGCCGATCGCCGTCTTTATCGCCAGGCCCCAGTCAACCATGTCAATACAAGCTCCTCTCATCCGGACAAGCCGGATCCAGACAGTTTGAACGATTCATCAAAGACTTAGAAGGGATAAGGGAATCATGCTGCTACCCCTATCCCTTCTCTTTTCATCTATTCCAGGATCATCAGTACCTGATCGGCTTCCACGGAATCCTTTTCCTTTACCTTGATCTCCTTGACCGTCCCATCGGAAGGGGCAAAGATGGGGTTCTCCATCTTCATCGCCTCATGGATTATCACCTCGTCGTCCTCCTTGACCCCATCACCGACCTTCACCAGAATTTCAACAATGGTTCCCGTCATTGGTGCTGATTTCACTACGCTCATTTCCATTACTCCTGATAATTTTGATTATATACTGCAGCAGGGTCACCCCTGACAATATACCCTTATATCTCTAT
>JAUSPK010000210.1 GCA_030655735.1 Syntrophales bacterium
AAACCACCTATCATCAAACAACCTCTACCTTGCCGCCCGAAGCCTCTATCTTCTCCCGGGCGCCGCGGCTTATGCCATTCACCTTCACCGTCAGCGGATAGTCTATCGTTCCCTTACCAAGCACCTTGATTGCATCACCAGCGCTCTTCACGACACCGCTTGTCATCAGGGCATCTGCGTCGACGACCGAATCCTTGGGGAATACACCCAGCTGGCCGATATTTACGATAATGACCTCTTTCCGGAATCTATTGTGAAAGCCCCTCTTCGGCAACCTTCTCGAAAGGGGCATCTGTCCCCCCTCGAATCCAGGCCTCACGCCTCCACCTGAGCGGGCGTTTTGTCCCTTATCGCCCCGGCAGGATGTTCCTCCGTGGCCCGAACCATCGCCACGCCCTACCCGTTTTCTCTTCTTAGTGGCCCCCTCAGCGGGTCTCAATTCATTCAACTTCATGCGTCCATCTCACATTCTTCCACAGAAACCAGATGGGAAACCTTGTTGACCATGCCCCTAATTTCCGGAGTGTCTTTCAGGTAAACTGTTTTATGCATCTTTCCAAGTCCCATCCCCTGCAACACCTTCCTCTGCGCCCCAGGCCTCCCTATGGAACTCTTTACCAGTTCAATCTTAAGCTGTTTCACAACCTACGCTCCATATACCATCTTTAGATTTCAGAGACATCCTTACCCCGGAGGGCAGCTATCTGTGCAGGGTCCCTCAAGCTCATCAGCCCCGCCATCGTTGCCTTAACAAGGTTATGAGGGTTATGGGAACCAAGACATTTGGTCAATATATTCTGGACTCCCGCTACTTCCAGGATGGCCCTGATGGCTCCACCAGCTATGAGGCCCGTGCCCTTGGAGGCGGGCTTCAGAAGGACCCGACCGGCCCCATAATGACCTAACACATCGTGGGGGATCGTCCCGTCCGCGATGGATACCTTCACAATGTTCCTCTTAGCCATCTCCATTCCCTTCCTGATAGCTTCTGGAACCTCTTTGGCTTTTCCCAATCCTATGCCGACAGAGCCGTTCCCGTCTCCAACCGCTACAATGGCACTGAATCGAAACCTCCTGCCACCCTTTACCACCTTGGCAGTCCTGTTGATCTTTATTACCTTGTCAAGAAGTTCGCGCTCTTCCATGTTTTCCTTATCCAGATCCAAAGATTTATAATTTTACGCCCATTTCCCGTACGCCTTCTGCAAGGCCCTTAACCCTTCCGTGGTAGAGAAACCTGCCTCGGTCAAAGACGGCTTCCTTGATGTTTTTTGACAACAGGTTCTTTGCCAGCATTTTCCCGACCTCCCTGGCCGCCTCGATCTTTTTAAGCCCCTTTGAACTTGCCTTGAGCTCATTGTCCAATGTCGATGCCTGAGCAAGGGTCTTTCCCACATCGTCTGCAATCGCCTGGACGTATATGTATCTGGAACTACGAAAGACCGAAAGGCGCGGGCGTGCCTCGGTACCAAAAATCTTGCTTCGTACCCTCTTTTCTCGTCTTTCTCGTATCTTTTTCAATCTCTTTATCGATGCCACAGCAATCCCTCTATAATAATTTTATGTCCCTGCAGACTTTCCTACCTTCTTCTTCACATATTCGCCTGCGTACCTTATTCCCTTCCCCTTATAGGGTTCGGGTTTCTTTAAATCCCGTATCTGAGCCGCAACTCTGCCGACGAGCTCCTTATCTATCCCTGAAACCAAGAGGTTTACCTGTTTGTCAACCTTGATGGTTATACCCTCAGGCATCGTGTATTCCACAGGATCGGAATAACCGATAAGGAGCTTGAGCACCTTGCCCTGCACCTCTCCGCGGTACCCGACACCCACTATCTCCAGAGACTTTTCAAACCCCGTGCTCACGCCTGTTACCGTATTTGCGACCAACGTCCTTACAAGACCATGGAGAGATCTCCCCTTACCGTCATCGGACAGGGTGTTGACTCGGGCAACACTCCCCTCTAGAACAACCTCAACCCCTGCAGGAATCTCCATGGAGAGAGTTCCCTTGGGACCCTCTACTGTCATTACAGAACCATCCTGTATGATCTTTACGCCATCAGGAATATCTATCGGTTTCTTGCCAATTCTCGACATGAACACATCTCCCGCTTCATCTTACCAGCCAAATTATTTTCACCATACATTACAGAGAATTTCACCGCCCACGTTCAACGCCCGTGCCTGTTTATCGGCCATAATTCCCTTGGGGGTCGAAAGGATAGCTACCCCATAGCCATTCAAAACCTCTGGGATATCCGTACTGCCGGCATACACCCTCCTGCTCGGTTTGCTCACCCTCTGTATATCGGTGATCGCACTTTCTTTTACAGCCGAATATCGCAGATGTATCCGCAACATGCCATGCGGATTCTGGTCACCTTTTCTGACATCAAACCCGTTTATATACCCCGCGTCTTTTAACACCTTCGCCAGACTCAGATTCACCTTCGACAGAGATACGTCCGCATTCTTAAACTTCATACGATTCGCATTTCTGATCCTTGTCAGCATGTCGGCAATGGGATCGGTCATCCCCATCGTGGTTCTCCTTTACCAGCTTGATTTTATAACGCCCGGGACCTCTCCGTTAAGAGAACGCTTCCTCAGGCATATCCTGCACATATCAAATTTCCTATAGTAAGCGCGAGGCCTTCCGCATAACGGGCACCTATTGTAACCCTGAACGGAGAATTTCTTCTTCGCCTTGGCTTTTGCTATCAAGGATTTCTTTGCCACACCCATTCCTCCTAATTACGAAACGGTACACCCATTAATTTCAAAAGGCGTCGTGCCTCGTCGTCTGTCTTCGCCGTCGTGACAATCGTTATATTCAAGCCCTTAACCTTGTCGATCTTGTCATAATCGACCTCAGGAAAGATATAATGTTCGTTGAGCCCCATAGTGAAATTTCCCCTGCCATCGAATGATTTTGGTGAAATCCCCCTGAAGTCTCTGATTCTCGGTATGGCAACATTGACAAGCCTGTCGAGGAACTCATACATCTTCTCCCGCCTCAAGGTCACCATACACCCTATCGGCATGCCTTCACGGAGTTTAAAGGTGGCAATCGATTTACGGGCCTTGGTAATAACAGGTCTCTGTCCCACGATCATACCAAGTTCTGAAACGGCATTATCAAGTATCTTGATATTCTGTATCGCTTCACCCAGGCCCATGTTGACCACGATCTTTTCAATGCGTGGAACCTGCATGGAGTTTTTATATCCAAGTTCCTTGATAAGGGCAGGAGTTACTTCTTCTATATAATATTTCTTTAATCTAGCCATCGGTCTTCCTATTCATCCAGCAGCTCTTGGCATTTTTTGCAGACTCGCACCTTCTTGCCATCCTCCAGCACCTTGTGCCCTACCCTTACACCGGTATTACATTTACTGCACACAAGCATAACATTGGATACCTGTAGGGGGGCCTCTTTTTCCACTATCCCACCCTTTCCGGTTGCGTCAGGCCTCTGATGCTTTTTCACCAGGTTCACCTTCTCGATCAGAATACGGCCTTTTTCCTTGGTGACACCCAGCACCTTGCCGGTCTTCCCCTTCTCTCTACCGGCGATTACCTTCACCGTATCGTTCTTCTTTATGTGCATTCGATGGATCTCCAATAGCGTAAAACTTTCAATCTTTTTTTATATGACTTCCGGAGCGAGAGAAACTATCTTCATAAACTGTTTCGCCCGCAGTTCCCTTGCAACAGGTCCGAATATTCGCGTTCCGAGCGGTTCAAGCTGATCATTGATCAGGACGGCAGAGTTTTCGTCAAACTTGAGATACGAGCCGTCATTCCGGCCGATCTCCCTCCGCGTTCTCACAACAACCGCCTTATGGACATCCCCCTTCTTCACCTTCGAGTTGGGAATCGCCTCCTTGACGGACACGACGATGACATCCCCCACACGGGCGTATCTCCTCCGAGAACCACCAAGAACCTTTATACAACAGACCTTTTTGGCCCCAGAATTATCAGCTACCTTCAAGAAGGTTTGCATCTGTATCATAACAAAAACCTCGTCACTATGACCCCGTTATTTCGCCTTCTCCAGTATCTCGCACACTCTCCATCGCTTTTCCTTGCTGAAGGGGCGTGACTCGACAATCACTACCTTATCTCCCAGGCCACAACTGTTCTCTTTATCGTGGGCCTTATATTTTACATGTCTTTTGATGTACTTATGAAATTTGGGATGTTTGACGAGCCGTTTTGTCAGAACAACCACCGTCTTGTCCATCTTGTCGCTGACCACCATCCCCTGTATCGTTCTCTTTTTACCCCTGGTATCATCCATACTAACTCAGCTCTCCTCTTTCCCTGAGAACGGTCTTTACGCGGGCGACATCCCTCTTCACCTTCTTGATCACGGAAGAAGCCTCCAGTTGCCCGGTCGCAAACCTGATACGAAGCCTGAAGAGCTCCTCGATAAAGCTCTTCTCCTTCTCTTTCAGCTCATCCCCGCCAAGATCTCTGATTTCCTTAATTTTCATCAAATATCTCCCTGGTAAGGACCTTCGTCGCAATGGGAAGCTTGTGCGATGCCAGTCTCAATGCCTCACGGGCAACATCTTCCGTAACACCCTCCATCTCGTAGAGAACCGTGCCCTTCTTGACTACGGCAACCCACTCTTCAGGAGATCCCTTCCCCTTTCCCATACGAGTCTCTGCCGGCTTCTTGGTGATCGACTTGTGGGGGAAGATGCGTATCCATATCTTGCCGCCACGTTTCACGTGACGAGTTATCGCGATACGTGCCGATTCGATCTGCCTTGCTGTTATCCAGCCGCTTTCCAGTGCCTGGAGCCCGTATTCACCGAAAGCCACCGTGATCCCTTTATGGGCCGCGCCCTTTATGCGACCCTTCTGGATCTTCCTGTATTTTACCCTTTTTGGTGCTAACATAATAACCCTATCCCTGCGAGTCCTGAGTATTTTTCTTGTCCGGCAGGATCTCGCCATTAAAGATCAGGACCTTGACGCCTATGATCCCGTAGGTCGTCTTGGCCTCGGCAAACCCATAATCGATATCAGCCCGTAACGTGTGGAGAGGAACCCTGCCCTCTCGGTACCACTCTCTTCGAGCCATCTCCGCCCCGCCCAATCTTCCTGAACACGCAACCCTGATGCCTTGAACACCAAACTTGAGAGCCGTTTGTACGCTTCTTTTCATGGCCCTTCTAAAAGCCACCCTCCGTACAAGCTGCAGGGCAATATTTTCTGCTACGAGCTGGGCATCCGTCTCTGGTTTACGTACCTCCAGTATATTGATGATGATCTCTCCCGTCATGATCTTTTCGAGATCTTTCTTTATCTTCTCTATCTCGGTCCCTTTTCTCCCGATGATAATTCCCGGCCGCGCTGTAAATATATTAATCTTCGCCTTATCAGAAGCCCTTTCGATCTCTATCCTGGATATGCCGGCATGGAAAAACTTATCCTTGAGATGTTTTCTGACCCTTATATCTTCATGGAGTAGCTCACTGTAGTTTCGCTCAGCGAACCATCTCGAGCTCCAAGTCTTATTAATGCCCAACCTGAACCCGATGGGATTTACCTTTTGTCCCAAACCTTCACCTCCCTAGAGATTACGCTTCATCAAGTATAACTGTTATATGACTTGTTCTTTTTCGTATGGACGCCGCTTTTCCCTGTGCCCGCGCCCTCCACCTCTTCAGCGAAGGGCCCTGATCCACAAATATCTCTCGTACGTAAAGGATATTCTCATCTATATTGGGATTCTGGGCTGCGTTAGCCATAGCGGACTTGAGCACCTTCCTGACGATGCCTGCGGCCTTCTTATCGGTAAAGCCGAGCTTCGTGTCCGCATCTTCAACCTTTTTCCCTCGGATCAGATCGACCACCAACCGTGCCTTCTGGGGCGATATCCGAACATGTTTCAAAACTGCTTTTGCTTCCATTTGTCACAAAACCCCACGGCTATCTCTTTTTCAGCCTTGTTTTCCTGTCGCCCGCATGACTGTAAAAGGTCCTCGTTGGCGCAAATTCACCCAGTTTGTGTCCAACCATGTCCTCAGTCACATATACGGGGATAAACTTTTTCCCATTATGTACCGCGAACGTATGGCCTACGAGCTCGGGAGCAACCATGGAACGGCGGGACCATGTCTTTATCACCGCCCTGCCCCCTGCAGCCTCCGCCGATCGGACCTTCTTCAGAAGTTTCTCATTGATATAAGGGCCTTTTTTTATTGAACGCGCCACCTTCTACCCTCTTTTCTTCACGATATATTTATCAGAATTCTTGTTCTTCCTGGTTTTATACCCTTTGGTGGGGATCCCCCACGGAGTACAGGGATGCCTGCCGCCTGACGACTTGCCTTCCCCTCCACCCATCGGATGGTCAACGGGGTTCATAGCCACCCCCCGGACCTTGGGCCTCCTGCCCAGCCACCGTGTGCGGCCCGCCTTTCCGATACTGACATTCTCGTGCTCGAGGTTCCCAAGTTGCCCTAGCGTCGCCTTACATTCCATCAGGATCTTCCGGACCTCCCCCGAAGGCAGACGGACCTGAGCGTACGAACCCTCTTTCGCCATAAGCTGGCCATAGGTCCCCGCACTCCTGATCATCTGCCCCCCCTTACCCATCTTGAGTTCAAGGTTATGGATAAGAGAACCCAGGGGTATATTTTTCAGGGGGCTCGTGTTGCCTGTCTTTATGTCTACCTTCTCCCCGCTGACAATCGTAGCACCCACCTCAAGTCCCTGCGGAGCAAGTATGTATCTCTTCTCCCCATCTACATAGTGAAGAAGGGCTATCCGCGCGGAGCGATTCGGGTCGTATTCGATAGCCGCTACCCTGGCGGGGATATCCACCTTATCGCGCCTGAAATCTATAACCCGATAATTTCTCTTGTGTCCCCCGCCGATATGTCGGCTCGTCATACGCCCCCGGTTGTTTCGTCCACCGGATCTCTTCAGCGGCTTTACAAGGGCCTTTTCAGGCTTGTCTTTCGTTATCTCCTCAAAGGTAAACCCCGTCTGGGCTCTTCTCCCCGGAGATGTCGGTTTGTATGTCTTGAGTGCCATCTTTCCCTAAAACCCCTTTTATCTATACGCCCTCGTGAACTTCGATAGAGCTGCCGGGAGCGAGGGTAATCAAAGCCTTTTTCCAGTTCCGTCTCCTGCCGATAACTTTCCCTACCCTCTTCTTTTTGCCGGATATGTTTATGGTATGGACATTCACCACGCTGACCTTGAATATCTTTTCTACGGCATTACGGATGTCTATCTTCGTTGCCCCTCGATCCACCTCGAAGAGATACTTGTTCTCTTCCTCCCTGGCGATCGTACTCTTTTCTGTGACGAGCGGTTTCTTTATGACGGAATATATATTCATTATGACAACAACGCCCCTTCTATCTTTTTCACGGAGGGCTCTAAAAGAACAAGACTATCATACTTTAAGAGATCGTACACATTGATGCCCTCTGATCGCATCATCTTCACAGACTTGATATTCTGAGAGGATTTCTCCAATATGGTGTTTTTCTCATCCAGGACAAAGAGGGCGGTGCCGAGTTCAAACCGGTCAACCACTTCTTGAAACCTCTTCGTTTTTATCTCATCCATCGGGAAATCTCTGAGTATGATGACCTTGTCTTCTTTCACCTTCATACTCAGGGCGGATTTCAAAGCCGCCCTCCTCACCTTTTTAGGGACCTTGTAGGAATAGTCCCTGGGGTGGGGGCCAAACACGGTTCCACCGCCTCTCCAGAGCGGGGATCTCGACGTACCGGCTCTCGCCCTTCCGGTCCCCTTCTGACGCCACGGCTTTCTTCCCCCGCCGCGGACATCACTCCTGGTCTTGGTGGAAGCGGTTCCCTGCCGCCTGCAAGCAAGCTGCATCCTTACCACTTCATACAGGATATGTTCATTCACTTCGGCGCCGAAGATACTCTCGTTCAGCTCCACCTCGGCGACCTTGGTTTTTTCTATATCATATACATTCAGAACCGGCATTTTTACCATCTACCTTATTGTTTAATAGAATCCTTGATCAGGACGATACCATTCTTGCTGCTGGGGACTGAGCCCTTCACCAGAATGAGGTTCTGTTCCGGCCGTATACCCACCACCATCAGGTTTTGAACGGTCTGTCTGTTATTACCCATATGCCCGGGCAACTTTTTGCCCTTGAAAACCCTGGAAGGGTGCGCACTGGCCCCTATAGACCCAGGCGCCCGATGAAACATTGAACCATGACCGCCCGGACCACCCTTGAATCCATACCTCTTGACCACCCCTGCAAAACCCCGGCCCCTGGTTGTTCCTACCACATCGATATAGTCGCCTACCTTGAAGATATCGGCCTTGAGCTCCGAGCCTACCTCGTAATCATCGGTGGATTCCAGCCTGAACTCTCTGAGGATTCTGAAAGAACCCTTATCGGCTCTTTTGAAATGCCCCTTGAGGGGTTTAGTGACGGCTTTTTCTTTTACCCGATCAAATCCGAGCTGTATGGCATCATACCCATCGACATCCCCCGCCTTCTTCTGTATGACAACGCAGGGTCCTGCCTCGATAGCAGTAACGGGGATCACAGAACCGTCATCCCAGAAGATCTGGGTCATACCCAACTTTTTGCCTATCAGTCCCTTCTTCATGACATCTACGACTTCCCATGCATCTTTTTGACGTAAAACGAGGAGATGAAACCTGAAAAGATCATCTCCTCCGTCTCCGTCAAGTCTATAATTTTATCTCTACATCGACACCGGCAGAGAGATCAAGTTTCATCAATGTGTCTACAGTGGATTGTGTGGGCTCAACGATATCTATAAGTCTTTTGTGCGTTCGTATCTCAAATTGCTCTCTGGATTTCTTATCAACATTGGGCGATCTGTTCACGCAATACTTATTTATCACTGTCGGAAGAGGAATCGGTCCCGCAACACGCGCGCCTGTCCTCTTTACAGCTTCCACAATGTCCTGTGCCGACCTGTCAAGGAGCTTATAATCGTACGCCTTGAGACGAATTCTTATCTTTTGATTTTCCATTGAAACCTTTACCAAACCGGGTGCCTATTCGATAATTTCGCTAACGACGCCGGCCCCCACAGTCCTACCGCCCTCACGGATAGCAAACCTCAGCTTCTCCTCCATGGCGATAGGGGTTATAAGATCTACGACCATCTCCACATTATCACCAGGCATCACCATCTCGATCCCCTCGGGAAGAGTGGAAATCCCTGTCACGTCCGTTGTCCTGAAATAAAACTGCGGGCGATATCCGTTGAAGAAGGGCGTATGTCTTCCACCCTCTTCCTTCGTAAGAACATATACCTGTGCCTTGAACTTCGTATGAGGGGTGATGGAACCTGGTTTCGCAACAACCTGACCCCTCTCAACATCTTCACGCTTTGTGCCTCTCAAGAGGAGACCGACATCGTCACCGGCCCTTCCCTCATCGAGGGTTTTCCGGAACATCTCAACGCCGGTGCATATCGTCTTGAAGGTCGGCCTGATCCCTACTATCTCCACCTCTTCACCCGTCTTGACAATACCCCTGTCAATACGGCCGGTCACAACCGTTCCGCGACCGGAGATGGTAAAGACGTCTCCAACCGGCATCAGGAAAGGCTTCTCAAGATCCCGAACAGGCTCCGGGATATACGCATCAACGGCGTCCAAGAGCTCCCAGATGCTCTTGGCATCTTCGGAATTCGGATCATCTGTCTCCAGTGCTTTCAGGGCCGATCCTCGGATAATCGGGAGATCATCGCCGGGGAATTCGTAATCGGTCAGAAGCTCTCTCAGCTCCAGCTCAACGAGGTCAAGGAGTTCCGGGTCATCGACCAGATCAACCTTGTTCATGTACACAACAATGTACGGCACCTGAACCTGCCGGGCAAGGAGGATATGCTCTCTCGTCTGCGGCATGGGGCCGTCCGAGGCCGCCACCACCAGTATGGTGCCATCCATGTGAGCGGCACCCGATATCATGTTCTTTATGTAGTCAGCATGCCCCGGGCAATCGACATGGGCATAGTGCCTCTTTTCGGTCTGATACTCAACATGCGCGATATTTATGGTAACCCCTCGTTCCTTCTCTTCGGGGGCGTTATCAATCGAATCAAAGGGCATAAATTCGGCAAGGCCCTTGGAGGCCAGATGCTTTGTTATAGCAGCAGTCAATGTGGTCTTACCATGATCCACATGTCCGATTGTTCCAATATTTAAATGTGGCTTCGTCCTTTCAAATTTCTTCTTTGCCATAACCATTACCTCCTTTGTTTAAAAATGGTCACCTGATTCTCTTACCAACAGGTTTTCTGTCTACTCCCGTAAGATATCCCGCTTCAGCTTGTCTGTGACTGCAAAAAAACACCTCGAAGGCCGCCCTCTCTAAAATCTATAGTGGGCAAACGCCTTATTTGCCTCAGCCATCTTGTGGGTGTCTTCCCTCTTCTTGACAGACGCCCCCCTACCCGAAGCCGCATCCATGAGCTCAGCCGCCAATTTCTCCTTCATGCTTTTGCCGACGCGCGACTGGGCATTCCCTATCAGCCACCTGATCGCAAGGGCCGTTCTCCTCTCGGTCGCAACCTCTGTGGGAACCTGATAGGTGGCACCACCTATCCGTCTCGATTTTACCTCAAGGACAGGCCTTACGTTATCCATCGCCTTTTCAAAGACCTCAAGGGGCGCATCCTTCATCTTATCCTCTATAATACCAAAGGCGCCATAGAGTATGGACTCGGCAACGCTCTTCTTTCCTTTTTTCAGCAGATTGTTAATAAACC
>JAUSPK010000222.1 GCA_030655735.1 Syntrophales bacterium
AGGACTCCCTGGAAGAACAGAAAAAAAGCGGACATATCATGTGCTACAAAACCGGACAATTCTATTTGTTCTTGACAATAGGGGTGTCTCGCCTTGTGGTTTCAATAAAAATATAATATAATAAAACATTACAAATCGGTCTCAGGGATTGGTACCACAGGAGTTTGATAATCATGGCGATCTCGCGGAAAATCGAAGGGTTTATGTCGAAGTCTTCCTGGATACGGAGGATGTTTGAGGACGGAATAAAGCTGAAAGAGAAGTACGGTGCGGAAAATGTATTCGACTTCAGCCTCGGCAATCCCAATGTCGATCCCCCCGACCGATTTCGGGAACTCCTGGCGGAGATTGTCGGGGAGTGCGAGTGCACACCGGGCGCCCATATGTACATGCCGAATGTGGGGTACGCGGACACGAGGTCTGAGATCGCGGCCTATCTCTCCCGCGAGCATTCGGTGGCCCTGTCCGCAGACCATATCATCATGACCTGCGGTGCGGGGGGGGCGCTCAATGTCGTCTTTAAGACCCTCTTCGATCCGGGAGATGAGATCATCATCCCGAAGCCCTTCTTTGCCGAGTACACCTTCTACGTGGATAATCATGACGGCGTCCCGGTCTTTGTGGAGACGAACGAGGATTTTTCTCTGAACCTGGATGCCATCGGGAGGGCCATAACCGACAGGACGAAGGTGATCCTGATCAATTCCCCGAATAATCCGACCGGGAAGGTATACGATCAGGCGTCCATCGAGGGACTTTCATCTCTTATCGAAGAGAAGCAGCAGGAGCTTGGCACGCAGATATACCTTGTTTCCGATGAGCCGTACAGTACGATAGCCTACGATGGGATCACGGTTCCCAGCATCCTGAAGGCCTACAAAAACAGCCTGATGGTGACGTCGTATTCCAAGAGCCTGTCCGTCCCGGGTGAGAGAATCGGCTATATCGCCCTCGGTCCCGAAATAGCGGATATTGAGAAGCTTCTCGGAGGGCTGATCCTCTCCAACAGGATACTCGGTTTTGTGAATGCGCCGGCGCTCATGCAGCGGGTTGTCGGGCGTATGCAGGGAATATATGTCGATGTCGAACACTACAGGAAGAAAAGGGAGCTTTTGTGTGACGGCCTGTGGCAGGCGGGGTTCGAGTTTGAAAAGCCCGACGGAGCCTTCTACCTCTTCCCCAGGACGCCGATAGACGACGATGTAAAATTCGTCCGCTCCCTTCAGGAAAAAAATATTCTTGTCGTCCCGGGGAGTGGATTTGGGGGTCCCGGGCATATCCGTATTTCTTATTGCGTGGACGATGCCACAATTATACACTCGATGGATGGATTCGCATCGGTAATGAAACAGTACCGCTAGGAGGGCAGGAAGAGAGAGTTATATGATAGAACATCGACCGTGGGGAGATTATGAGGTCCTTTCCGAGGAACCGGGCCACAAGGTGAAGAGGATCGTTGTTCATCCCGGCAAACGTTTAAGCCTTCAGAGACACAGCAATCGTGCTGAACACTGGTATATGCTGAGCGGAGAGGGCGTTGTCACCATCGACAGAGAGGACCGGCCGCTTAAGAGCGGTCAGTCGGTTGATATTCCCCGGAGGACACTGCATCGTATGAAGAATTCGGGGAAAGAACCCGTTATGTTTATAGAGGTTCAGACGGGTGATTACCTCGGCGAAGACGATATCGAACGGGTTGAGGATGATTTCGGGCGGGTGTAGCCGAAGGATATCCATGTTAGTATGCCTGTGGTTGATATGGAGGCCGCGTGAAGGTTACCATACTCGGATCAGGGACCTGTGTCCCCTCCCTAAGACGCAACTCCTGCTCCGTGCTCGTTGAGATCGGCGAGGCAAAACTCCTCTTCGACATGGGTGCCGGTACGATGAGGCGCCTCCTCGAGGCGGGCGTCACGATAGGACAGATATCCCACCTTTTTTTCAGCCACCTCCACCCGGACCACACCGGCGAATTGGCCAGCTTTCTCTTCGCGAGCAAATATCCGAATGAGCGCCGGAGGCGCAGCAGGCTCAGAATTACGGCCGCCGAGGGATTTATGGCCTTTTATGAGAGACTGGAGAAGGTATATGGGCAGTGGATCGAGCTGGAGGAGGGGATCGTCGATATCTTCGAGATGAAAAGTTCCGGGCCGGATTTCATGCAGTTCGATTTCTCGAATATAGACACCCTTCCCATGGAACATACCGAAAGCAGCATCGGTTACCGGCTGACAATGCCTGATAATACCTCCATCGTGTATACCGGCGATACCGATTACTGCAAAAACGCGGTACGACTCGCCATGAAAGCCGATCTGCTCATCTGTGAGTGCTCGCTTCCGGATGAGATGAAGGTCCCCGGCCATCTGACTCCCTCGCTCGCTGGGCGGATCGCCTCCGAGGCGCAGGTCAAAAACCTTGTCCTTACGCATTTCTATCCGGAGTGTGACGGGGTCGATATCGAGGCGCAGTGCAGAAAGAGATACGACGGCGGCCTCCTATGCGCCGAAGACCTCATGCGAATCGAGATCGTAAACGGATGTCTCAGCCTCCTGGAATAGAGATGGTTATCCCCGGAGAAACGCTATAACCTCATCGAGATCAGGAAGTTCCGGAATATCGTAGATCTTGACCCACACCACCATGCCGCTGCCGTCCACAACGATAGTGGCCCGCTCGGAAAATCCCTCACTCTCGCGGAAGATGCCGTAGAGGCCCGCCACCCTTCCGTGTGGCCAGAAATCGGACAGCAGTCTCGTCTCAGCGATCTTAAGATCCTTGGCCCAGGCGTTCTTGGACGGAACGCTGTCCACGCTAATTCCAAGGGCCACCGTATTCAGGCCGGCCAGAATATCTTTGCTTACCTCCAGGGCCTTCATCTGATCGGCGCACACGCCGGTCCAGGCAAGCGGGTGCCACGAGAGCAGGATCCGTTTCCCCCCGAAATCCGAGAGGCTGACATTTTTGTTCCGATTGTCCTTCAGGGCAAAGGCCGGAGCCATATCTCCAACTTTGATGGTCATACCCCATCCCCCCTTTCTTCTTATTGTATGCTGGTTCCTCTGATCCAAAAAACGAATTCGAGAAGAAGAATGCATTGATACGTGCGCGTGATGGACAAACGATCGTGTACTTATACAAGAAAACAAGCCCACCTGCCACTCAAAAGTCTCAAAAGCGAAATGGTTTTCCCCTTCTATATCCCCCCGGAATGTGTTACCTTAAGGCCACCGAAGGGGTGGGGAGTGGAATATTGTTATGAAGATACAACTGCCGTTACAGAAGACCAAGATAATCTGCACGATCGGTCCCGCCTCGTGCTCGGAGGCGGTCCTTTCCGATATGATGCGCAGGGGGATGACCATCGCCCGAATCAACCTTTCCCACGGTACCCTGGAAGAGCACCGGCAGACCTTTGCCGCCGTACGATCCGTAGCGACGAAACAGGGCAGGCGCTGTCCCATCCTCGTCGACCTACCCGGTCCGAAGATGCGGATCGGTAAATTGGAAACTGAACCGCTGCTTCTCACGAAGGGGACAGAGGTTACACTCACTACCAGGGATGTTCTGGGCACGCCGACCCTCATTCCCGTGACGTACCGGCGGCTTCCCGAAAGCGTTTCAGCGGGGAGCGTTATCTATCTCAATGACGGTTTCATCGCCCTGGAGGTGATAGAAGTCCTGCCCGATGAGGTCCGGTGTACGGTGACGATGGGAGGACCGCTCCTCTCCGGGAAGGGGCTCAACCTCCCCGGGGCAAAGATCTTTGAGAACTCCGTCACCGATCAGGACCTCAAACTGATGGACTTCGCCCTCGAGGAGGATATTACCATCTTCAGTGTCTCTTTCGTCGAAACGGCGGAGGATATTCTCCGGGCACGGACGTTTGCCCGTGAAAAGGGCAGGAAGATCTACGTTGTTGCGAAGATCGAGCGGGCGGCCGCCGTCGAGAATATCGATGAAATCCTTGAGGCCGCGGATGCCATTATGATCGCCCGTGGTGATCTGGGGGTTGAAATCCCCATCGAGGAAATCCCCATTGTTCAGAAGCAGCTGATTCGAAAGGCCAATCTCTCCTGCCGTCCCGTTATAACGGCGACGCAGATGCTGGAATCCATGATCGACAACACCCGTCCCACCAGGGCGGAGGCGACCGATGTCGCCAATGCCATTCTGGACGGCACCGATGCCGTTATGATGTCGGAGGAGACGGCAATCGGCCAGTATCCCGTCGAGGCCGTGGAGATGATGTCAAAAATTGCCGTCGCTCTGGAACGGCAGCGGCACATGATACGGTCATCCATCTTCCTTCAGGAGCAGTTGAAGGGGGAACTTATCAACCGCCAGATAACCGTTCCGGACACCGTTTCACTGAATGTTTCCGAGGCGGTACGGGCCCTGGGCTGCCCATTTGTCCTTACGGCAACCTCGGGGGGGATGACGGCGCGCCGCGTGTCGAGGCTCAAGCCTGACGGATGGATTATAGCCTGCAGTAACGATGAACGGATCTGCGATTTTCTCCGGTTCTCATATGGTGTCTTCCCCATGCTCATGGACACCGGTACCCGGGAATGGTACCGGAGGCTGATAAGCCTTCTCAAGAATTCGGGGCTCATTCGAAGGGGAGACCGGATCATCCTGACGGAGGGCAAGTTCTCCGGGACAACGGGGGGAACCGACTCCCTGGGGATTATTACGATCTCATAGCCCCTTCGTGAGCGGGGCACGAACGGTTGGCTTAAGGCTTGGCGGCTATGACAAAGATACTGGTTGGTGATATAGGGGGAACGAAAACGACCCTGGCCGTTGTCTCCCCACAGCAGGGCTCGCGTGATCTGCTGGCCAGGAAGACGTTTCCCAGTGGAAAATTTTCTTCGCTGGAGGCGATCATAGGGGAGTTTCTCGCCGGAACCGATCTGGTGATCGACAGGGCCGTCTTCGGCATAGCCGGACCTGTCGCGAGAGGGCAGGTCAAGACAACAAATCTGCCGTGGTGTGTTGAGGAAGTCCGCCTGGCAGATGCCTTCGGGTTTTCATCCGTGCGTCTCATAAATGATCTTGAGGCGATGGCCTACGGTGTGCCGCACCTGGAGGCATCGGAACTGCTTGTGCTCAACCGCGGGAAACCCCTGAAGGGCGGAGCTATCGCCGTTATCGCCCCCGGAACCGGTCTGGGGGAGGCGTTCCTTGCCTGGGACGGTACGCGCTATAGAGCCCACGCTTCTGAAGGCGGGCACGCCGATTTTGCCCCGAAGACCCTTATGGAGAGGGAACTTCTGGATTATCTGAACGGACAATTCGGCCACGTCAGCTACGAGAGGGTGTGCTCGGGCCCGGGCATTTCCCATATATACGAGTATTTGAAGCGGAGCGGATACGGCGATGAACCACCCTGGCTGGCCAAAAAACTGGAGGATGTGGAGGATGCAACCCCCGTTATCGTGAACGCCGCTCTCGACGAGAAAAGGTCATGTGAACTGTGTGTCAGGACCCTCGATGAATTCGTGTCAATCCTGGGGTCGGAGGCGGGCAATTTGGCACTGAAGGTTCTGGCGACGCGGGGTGTTTACCTTGGAGGTGGCATTGTGCCACGGATACTCCCCTTTTTAAAGAAGACAATCTTCATGAAATCCTTCCGGGATAAGGGGCGGTATGCCGACCTTATGGCCAGGATGCCGGTGGATGTTGTAATGGCTCCCGACGTTGCCCTCGTCGGGGCGGCATGCAGGGCCCTGGAATAGTAATATTTCGTAATAATTACATTTTTACAGCGGATTGAAAAATGGTGGAGAACAGAAGAGCGGCTGAGCAAGGGCGGACCATATCGTGGGCTCTGGGAGCATATCAGGATTTCGTGGAGCGGGGACTGGCCGCAGTGAGTGACGAGAGGATCGTGGCCCGGATCTGGGCGCACGACCATACGGTCTGGAACCCCAATCCTGCGGAGATAAAGAATCGCCTGGGCTGGCTTCACTCTGTCGGAGTCATGTCCCGAAATATCCAACAACTCACGGAGCTGGCCGATACGGTGCGCGCGGAGGGTTGCACACATGTGCTCTTACTGGGGATGGGGGGATCGAGCCTAGCGGCCGGGGTATTGGCCAAAACGTTCGGTCCAAAGTCCGGGTACCCCGAGCTCGTCGTCCTTGACAGCACCGACCCGGGGGCGGTCCTGGCATGTTGGAAACAATGTGACCCCGCCCGGTCCTTGTTTATCGTCTCGACCAAGTCGGGGACCACCGTGGAAACCCTCTCTTTTTTTAAATTCTTTTATAATCGGGTCGTCGATCTCCTCGGTGAGGAGAGGGCCGGTCAGCACTTTATCGCGATAACCGATCCGGGCAGTCCCCTGACCAGTCTCGCGGAACGGTGCAGATTCAGGACCACTTTTCTCAATGACCCGCATATCGGTGGGCGATATTCCGCTCTTTCCTGTTTCGGCCTGGTACCGGCGGTGCTCACCGGCATCGACCTCAACCTCCTTCTCAAGCGCGCCGCGATCATGTCATCCGATGGTGAATCATCCTCCGGTGATCCGGCCTCACTGGGGGTGATCCTCGGCGAGATGGCCATGGCGGACAGGGACAAGGTGACGCTCGTCACATCTCCGGGACTTGAGCCTTTTGGTGACTGGGTGGAGCAACTCCTCGCCGAGAGTACCGGTAAGAAGGGGAGGGGGATCCTTCCCGTGGTCGGTGAACCACTCGGTTCACCGGAAAACTACAGGAACGACCGCCTCTTCGTTTATCTCCGCCTGGCGGGAGACACGGAATATGAAAAAAAGGTTGCCGATCTTGAGCGGGCGGGACATCCCGTCGTCACCATAAGTCTGGAGGACCGATACGATCTCGGAGGGCAGTTCTTTCTGTGGGAGATGGCCACGGCTCTTGCCGGCTGGCGCATGGGGATCAACCCCTTTGACCAGCCTGATGTTGAATCGTCCAAGGTGCTGGCCCGGCTGATGATGGATGAATATGTGAAGAAGGGGGTTCCCCTCGAAGAGGAGACATCTCTGATTGACGGAGATATTATGGTTTTCGGAGGGCCGGTGTCGGAAGACCCCGGGAGCGCCCTGGCCTCTTTCATCGGGGAGGGGATAACCGACGGCGCGTATATCGCGCTCCAGGCGTACCTGCAAGCTGGCCCAGAAACCGATAAGGCCCTGCACCGTCTTCGCGTGCGGCTGAGGGATCGGTTCAGACTTGCCACAACAATGGGATATGGCCCCCGGTTTCTCCACTCCACGGGTCAGCTGCACAAGGGGGATGCCGGCAGGGGATTGTTTGTCCAGTTTACCGCCGATAATGCGACGGACGTACCGATTCCTGATGATCCCGGGTCATCCGCTTCCTCAATGACCTTTGGTCTTCTCAAAAAAGCCCAGGTCGTAGGGGACCGGAAGGCACTGAAGGATGCCGGAAGACAGGTGATACGCTTTCATCTGGGGAGCGATGTCATCGGCGGGTTGAACCGGCTGACGGAGGCACTGGCATGACCTGTAATGGCGGTATGCACCTCAGACATCTTCAAAACGGTTGAGATCAACGTTTTTTCTGACCTTGTCAGGGTCGAATATCCGTCCGTTCATCGCTATATAGACGCCCGGAGACAGCAACTGGACCGCGGTGATGGCACATCCGGTATTGAATTCCGCGTCGCTTGATCTGAACCGTGACGGTTCCATCGAGCCGGTGAGAACGATGACCTTATCCGACACCGATTGGAGTTTTCTCGCGGTTTGTACCATGGTGTCGGTCCCGTGTGTTATGACGACATGCCGGCATTCCTCTCCCTTTATTCTGTCGAGGATTGTCTGGCGATCCTCATCGGTGATGTCCAGGCTGTCCTTCTTTAAGATGGACTCGCATTCGTATTCGAAACCGATATGCGCCCCCTCCAGTATCTCGGAAAGGCGCGAGTCTCCCACCTGATAGTCATTTTTCCTGTCAAAGTATATCTTGTCGATTGTGCCCCCGACTGTGAAAAATTTGATTTTCATGATCCGTACCCGGCCCTTTTTCAATACCTGATTATGAACCCCTCGAATTCACCTGTGGGTGACTCTTCCAAGACCTCTACCCCGGTCACATGGGAGAGGGCCGGCCCCCTCCTGCACCAGTCCAGCATCTTCTCGACGGCATCTTCCCCCCCTTCAAAGACGGCCTCGACCCTTCGGTCCTCCAGATTGCGAACCCAGCCCGTGAGGCCAAGTCCCGAGGCCTGCCCCATCGTCTCCGCCCTGAAAAATACCCCCTGGACCCTTCCGGAGACGAGGACGTGGACTCTTCGTGTAATTGATTTAGATGAAGTCTTTACCTCATCAGAATCCAAGCAGTCATTCATTACTCCTTACTCCTTACTCCTTACTCCTTACTCCTTACTCCTTACTCCTTACTCCTTACTCCTTACTCCTTACTCCTTACTCATTACTCCT
>JAUSPK010000233.1 GCA_030655735.1 Syntrophales bacterium
GGGAGAAGGGTCTTGAAGAAGGGCACGGTAAGGTTCGAACTGAAAGCGGGATTCAGGTACAAAACGATGCTTACAAAGAGCGCTATCACTATCTCAGCGGAAAGCCTGACCTTTCCAGAGATTCCCTTGCTTCCGTTTGACAGTTTCCGGTAATCATCACAGAAACCGATAAGACCGAATCCCACCGTCACCATCAACACAATCCAGATATAGTCCACGGTGAGGCGTGCCCAGAGAAGGGTCGATACGACGACGGAGAATATGACAAGCATACCCCCCATGGTGGGTGTACCCTCTTTTGAAAGGTGAGAGTTGGGCCCGTCGTCACGGATAGGCTGCTTGATGCTGAGGGACTGAAGTCTGCGGATCACCCAGGGACCGAGCACAAAGCAGATGGCCAGGGCGGTTATCGCTGCGTATATCGTCCTGAACGTTATGTAGCGAAATACATTAAGCCACGAATATGTATCGCTGAGCGGATATAAAAATTCATAGATCATATGTCTACATTCCCTTGGGCCTACACCTCAAGATGCCGGATACCGGCAGGGTACAACTACCTTACTGCACATACCACACTATGTGGTGTCTTACAATGAATTAACAACCATATACAGTATTTTCACGCCATCTCAAGCAACTGGCAGGGCGCGGAAACCATTATCCGAATTCTTCCAGTATCGCGTGGAGGAAGTCTTCCATCTTCATCCTTCTCGATCCCTTTACCAGTATCCAGTCCCCCTCCCGCACCAGTGAATGAAGCACATCCATGATTCCGTCCGGTGTCTCGGCAAAATATATATGATCTTCTCTGAATCCCCTCTCTAGAGCACCCCTTGCGACGGACTCCGAGAATTTTCCCCTGAGGAACAGTGTGTTCACGCCGGTATCCTTTATGGCTCTCCCGATCTCCTCGTGCAGTCTCTCGGTCTCCCCCCCCAGCTCAAGCATATCTCCCAGGATCACGATGCTTTCGTTTTTCCCCTTGAGCTCGCCCAATGTCTTAAGGGCCTCCATCACCGAGGCGGGGTTTGCATTGTAGCTATCATCAATGACGGTGCCCCCCCCCTTCAGCCGGTGAATATCCATACGCCCCTCTACCTGCCTGAACGCCGACAATCCTTCACAAATAAGGTCATATTCGATATCCATGGCCCAGCAGGCCGCCGCGCAAGCCAGGGCATTATATATATTGTGCCTGCCGACAACAGCCATATCGATCCCCTTGCCCATCTCTCCCATATTGAGTGTAAAGCTCATACCACGCTCGCCCCTCATAAAGATGCGCTCGGCCCGGACAAATGCATTCTCGTCGATACCGAAGCTGATGTTTCTTCCCGTCCATTGATCAGCCAGCACTCGCGAAAAAGGATCATCCCTGTTGATGATTGCGACTCCGTTATTCCTCATATTGAGAAAGAGATCACCCTTCTCCTCCATGACAACATCTAGTGATCCGAACCCCTCCAGGTGGGCGGGCCCGATATTGGTGATAACGCCGATGTCAGGATCGGCAATGGCCGCAAGCCTGGCTATCTCCCCCCTCTTGTTGGTTCCCATCTCAACGACGGCCATCTCATGCTCGACATTAAGTTCAAGGAGACTGAGGGGGAGCCCGACAAGGTTGTTGTAATTCCCCCTGCTCTTCAAAACCGCGCCGGAAAGCCCCGCCACCGTGGCTATCATCTCTTTCGTTGTTGTCTTGCCGGAGCTTCCCGTGACCGCCACAACCGGAATCGTGAATTTATTTCTCCAAAAATTGGCTATATCACCCAGTGAATGCAGGGTATCGTCAACGAGAATAACGGAGGCATCGCCAAAGGCATCTTCCGGTATCTTCTTCGCCCCTCTCTGAACGAGCAGCCCGGCGGCACCCTTTTTCACCACATTTGGGATAAAATCATGACCGTCGAATTTCTCCCCTGTAAGAGCGATAAAGATATTGCCTTTGGTCACATCCCTTGAATCTGTAGACACCCCCCCAAAGATGCCGTCAGGATTTCCCCTGACAAGGGTTCCCCCTGTCGCCGTTAATATTTCTTCAGTCCCCAGTATGGGAGATTTCTTCTCTTTCAACTCACACCTCCCGCCCTGCGGGTGGAGAGGGCCTCTCTGACAACCACCCTGTCATCAAAAGGGAGCCTCAGGGTCCCCATAATCTGGTAATCTTCATGTCCCTTCCCTGCGACCAGGACAATATCCGAGTCATCGGCGACAGATACCGCCAGTGCTATGGCCTCCCTCCGGTCAGCGACAATCGTGTATCCCTTTACCATAAAGCCGCCCGTGATATCTTCAGGCGCGTATCTGATTGAACCGGCCTCGATCCCTCCCTCTATCTCATCTATGATCCCCAAGGGATCCTCCGTCCGCGGGTTATCCGAGGTAATGATGGCCAGGTCACTCAGCTCTGTCGCAATTTTTCCCATACCGGGTCTCTTCGTACGATCCCGGTCCCCCCCGCATCCAAAAACCGTTATGATCCTCTTTTCTCTAAACGCGGAGAGGGTACCGAGCACCTTCTCCAGGGCATCTCCGGTATGGGCATAATCCACAAACACCACGGGCTGACCGGGGATGCTTACCCTCTCCAGGCGACCGGGAATAACAGCAAGGGCCCCTATTCCCGACTGGATATCCTTCTGTGGAATGCCGAGTGACGACGCTGCCGCCGCAGCCGCGAGGATATTTGAGAGGTTGAATTCTCCGGTCAGGACGGAGGATATTGGAAACTCTCCCCCGGCTCCTCGTATCCTCGCATCGATACCATCTATGGAAAGGACAACCTCGATGGGCGACACATCGCAC
>JAUSPK010000234.1 GCA_030655735.1 Syntrophales bacterium
ACGATCTCTTCGCAAAGGCGAGAAAGTACCAGATGCCCGCCATTGCCATGACCGATCACGGCAACATGTTCGGGGCTGTGGATTTTTATCAGAAGGCCTACAAGGCCGGTATAAAACCCATTATAGGGTGCGAGCTGTACGTGGCCCCCGGAAGCCGGTCTGACCGGGGAGAGGGGCCCCGCCATCTTGTCGTTCTTGCCAAGGACACGCACGGATACAAGAACCTGATGAAACTTACCTCTGCCGGGTACCTTGATGGCTTCTATTACAAGCCCCGCGTGGACAAAGAGCTGCTGGCCCTCCACAGTGAGGGCCTTATCTGCACAAGCGCGTGTCTCAACGGCGAGATATCCCATCTCCTGCTGAAAGGAGACAAGGATGGCGCGCAGCGGGTGGCCGAAGAGTACCGCGACATCTTCGGAGAGGGTAACTTCTACCTCGAGATCATGGAAAACGGACTCGAAGAGCAGAAAAGGGCCAACGAGGGTCTTATCGAGCTGGGCAAAAGACTTTCCATCCCTATGGTCGCGACCAATGACTGTCACTACCTGAATAGCGAAGACGCCGAGGCACACGAGGTTCTCCTGTGCATACAGACCGGAACGACCATGGAAGACGACAGGAGGATGCGCTTCCGGTCCGAGGAATTCTATCTGAAATCCCCCGATGAGATGAAGAAAAGCTTTGACTATTGTCCTGAAGCTATTGCAAACACGCTGGAAATAGCCAACAAGTGTAACCTGACTCTGGATCTGGGACACCAGTTTTTTCTCCCTAATTATGAAATCGAGGCGGGGCTTTCACAGGAAGAACACCTGGCCAATCTGGCCCGGGAGGGGCTGGAGCGCCTGATGCCGGCCATAGCAGCAGGTGCGGAGAGCGAAGACCCCGAGGAGATCAGCAAGAAGTACCACAAGAGACTGGAGATGGAGCTTGAAATAATCAACTCCATGGAATTCCCAGGATATTTCCTTATTGTTGCCGATTTTATCAACTATGCGAAAAAAAAGAACATTCCGGTGGGGCCAGGGCGGGGTTCCGCCGCCGGAAGTCTTGTTGCCTATGCCCTGGGTATCACCAATATAGACCCCATCCGCTACGGTCTCTTCTTTGAGCGGTTTCTGAATCCCAGCAGAAGGAGCATGCCCGATATTGACACAGACTTCTGCATGGAGGGAAGGGATGAGGTCATACAATATGTGACTGAGAAGTATGGGAGCGATCAGGTCTCTCAGATCATCACCTTCGGCAAGATGCAGGCAAAGGCCGTTGTGAGGGATGTCGGCAGGGCCCTCAATATGCCCTACGGTGAGGTGGATAATATCGCGAAGATGATCCCCAATACCCTTGGAATCACGCTGAAACAGGCAATAAAGGATGAGCCCCGCCTTGCAGAGGAACAGAGGAAAAATGAAAAGATCAGAAGGCTTCTCTCCCTCTCCCAGTCGCTGGAAGGCCTGAACCGCCACGCATCCACGCACGCGGCCGGGGTGGTGATCTCCGACGTGCCCCTGGTGGAGAGGGTTCCCCTCTACAAGAGTCCGAACAACGATGATATCGTGACTCAGTACTCGATGAACGACCTGCAGGAAGTCGGCCTAACAAAGTTTGATTTTCTGGGTCTCCGGACACTCACCGTCATCAGGGATACAATAAAATTCATCCGAGAGGGGAGGGGAGAAGAGAATTTTTCGATAGAATCCATCCCCCTCGACGACGAGGCTACCTACGACCTCCTCGCAAAGGGACAAACGGATGGTGTCTTTCAGCTTGAAAGCTCCGGCATGAAGGATATTATCGTCAAAATGAGACCGGACTGCATTGAGGATATTATCGCCCTTATATCACTCTACCGCCCGGGCCCTATGAGGTATGTCCCAGATTTCATAGCAAACAAACAGGGAAAACAGAAGATCGTCTACGAAGATCCGCGCCTTGAAGAGATACTGAAAGAGACCTACGGTATTACCATTTACCAGGAGCAGGTGATGCAGATTGCCGGCGTGATCGGCGGCTACAGCATGGCGGACGCGGATAACCTCCGGAGGGCCATGAGCAAAAAGAAGGTCTCCGCGATGGAAAAGGAGCGCCCCAAGTTCATCGCCGGCGCGAAAAAGAACAAGGTTTCGGAGGCCAAGGCAAAAAAGATATGGGAGCAGATGGAGACCTTCTCCGGGTATGGATTCAACAAATCCCACAGCGCCGCCTACACCATGATCTCCTTCCAGACCGCATACCTGAAGGCCCACTATCCTGTTGAGTTCATGACGGCCCTGCTCACCAGCGAGAAGAACAACCGGGACAATATCATAAAATATATAGCCAGTTGCCGGGATATGGGGATCAATGTTCTCCCCCCGGACATCAATGAATCCTTTACCGATTTCAGCGTCGTAGGGGAGAATGTGCGATTCGGTCTGTCCGCCGTAAAGAACGTCGGCGCTGGAGCCGTGGATTCCATAATAACTTCAAGAACATCTGGTGGGAAGTTCATCTCCTTTCATGATTTCTGCGACAGGATTGACCTGCACAGGGCCAATAAAAAAGTTATAGAGAGCCTGATCAAGTGCGGCGCCTTCGACTCCCTGGAGCAAAACCGGTGTCGTCTGATGGAGGGGTATGAGGATATTGCCCTCGCTGCCCAGAGGAGAAACCGGGACCGGATGAACGGCCAGACCAGTCTCTTCGATGGTCCCGAGATCACTGATACCATACAGCCGGATCTCCCCGATGTTCCGGAGTGGGATCATGACATTCTCCTCTCATATGAGAAAGAGATGCTGGGCTTCTACATCACAGGCCACCCCCTTCTGAAATACGCCGACAGCCTGAACACCATTGTGGACATTGATTCACAGACATTATCAGCAAAACAGGATGGGAGCACCGTGTCGGTAGCCGGTGTGGTAAGCAATATACGGGAGGTTACCACAAAGAGAAAGGACACGATGGCCTACGTAACCCTTGAGGACCTGAAGGGTTTTATCACCGTTATTGTCTTCGCGGACCTGTACCGTGACAACATTTCCCTGATTCACAGTGAAGAACCCCTTTACATAAAGGGGCGGCTTGATGTCGGCGATGAGGGGGGCAAGGTTGTGGCATCCGAGATCACGACCGTTGAGGAGGCGATAAAAACACCCTTTTCCTCCGTGCATTTTATGGTCGATGCCGAAAAATCAAACGGCGACACGGTGGAAAACCTCAAGGTGATCCTTGAGAAGAGAGGTGGCAAGTATCCAGCATATATACATTTATTGTCATCAAATGAGGCTGAAACCATCCTCTCCCTGGGTGAAGGCTTGGGGGTTGAGCTCTCGGAAGAGATCAAAAGTGAGGCAGATGAGCTCCTAGGCCCGGGTGCGACGCGCTTTATGTAGATATGACGGCGGAGTGGGCAGAGGGGGCCCTATTTTGCTGACGCCTGATTTTGACTCAATCATCGACACCTTTATACCACTTTCCCATGGAATACCTTAAACGAACCTACAGAAACAGGATTTCAAAAGGCAGCCTCGTCTCCTTTCAGGTAAAGGTCAAGGAGACGGACCTGTATATCGGCGCAGAGAGCGATTATACAGACGCGGCGCTTCAATCCGTGCGCAGGCACCGCGAATACATAGAGGAATACATCCGGCACAACCCTTCGTTTATGGATTCCATGACGCCGGTTGCAATAGATGCCTTTGCGCCAGCGATAATACGGGAGATGATCGAGGCATCCGGCCTCTGCGGCGTCGGTCCGATGGCCTCCGTTGCCGGGGCGATCGCGCAGCATGTCGGTCTGGATCTTATGGAGCATTCAGACAATATCATCATCGAAAACGGCGGCGATATATTCCTGCGACTTATCGATAAAGATGGCACCGTAGGAATCTTCGCGGGAGATTCTCCCCTCAGCTATAAAGTGTCTCTCAAGGTAAAGTCCGAAGGATCTCCCTTCGGTATCTGTACCTCGTCAGGGACAATTGGGCATTCTACAAGCTTCGGCAGGGCCGACGCCGTGTGTGTTACGTCTGAATCGACAATCCTGGCCGATGCAGCTGCGACCTCGATCGGTAACCGTGTGAAGAGGGAAGGGGACATAAAGGGGGCGCTTGAATACGGGATAGGGATAAAAGGGGTTCTGGGCGTGTTGATCATTATAGGGGACAAACTCGGGATACGGGGAGACATTGAACTGGTGTAGACGAGATATAGGGGGCTTGGTGTGACAACGGCACGAAAGATCGGTCTGGCGCTGGGCAGCGGCTCGGCACGCGGGTGGTCGCATATAGGGGTGATACAGGGTCTGCGGGAGGAAGGGATCCCCATAGACATGGTGTGTGGAACGTCGATAGGGGCAATCGTCGGCGGGGCGCTGGCCGCAGGGGCCCTTGAACAGCTGGACGAGTGGGTGCGGGAACTCTCGTGGACAGATATCATCGGATTTATGGACGTCATGTTCCCCAGGTCCGGCCTCATCGAGGGGGAAAAGATCATAAAATTCTTCCGAAAAAACTTTAAAGACCCCAATATAGAGGATCTTCCCATGCTTTTCGCAGCGGTTGCGACGGATCTGATGTCGGGGCGTGAAATATGGCTCAGAGAGGGTTCACTGATGGATGCCGTGCGTGCGAGCATATCGATGCCCGGCATCTTCGTACCCTTTAAACAAAACGCGCAGTGGCTTGTGGACGGAGGGCTGGTGAACCCCGTACCTGTATCGCTATGCAGGGCGATGGGGGCGGATATCGTCATAGCGGTCAATCTTAACTCCAATCTAGTGGGAAAACGAAGGGCCCAGAAAGAACCGTCGCGGAAGACTCCACCGAAAAAGGAAAGAAAATCAGGGAAATTGCGTGAACAACTCACGGCCTATCTTGACAGTACCGTCAAGCGGGGCAGGTCTCTCATCCCGGCACGGTTCGGACTGGACAGTTCGGATCGCGATCCGTCACTCTTTGAGGTCATGGGGCAACAGCTACCAATATAATGCAGGACCGCATAACGCGCCAGAGGCTTGCGGGAGATCCTCCCGATCTACTGATATCACCCAGGCTGGCCCATGTCGGTCTTCTGGAATACAACCGTGCGGAGGAAACCATTCGAGAGGGGAGACATGCCTTGGAGCTGATTCTGCCTCTTTTGAAGGATGTGATAGGCTGATCACCCTATACTCTGTTATGCAGATTTCTCCCTGCAGTCGAAATGACAAATAATTAATGACAAAGTCATGGTCAACGTTAGAGAAGGGGAGTCGATGGAAACGTTCCTTTCCGTGCTTCAATCGATGCCGGAGCGATTCCCTGGTTGGACCGTAGTCAAAGTTTACATAACATATCTTATCGGACGTTACGAAAACAGGCCGCCGTGGCGGGCGGCTCGATTTTGACCAGCGTGCCATTTCTCATTCAACCCAACGGACGAATTCATCCAGCCCCCCCCGTGCCCTTTCAAATGTGTTAACGGGGCTCTCCTGATCCGGCCAACCAAGTGCTACTCCGATGACGATCCGTTTGGTATCCGTAATTTTCACGAGCCTGCGGAGTATGTCGGGATATTGGACGGCCGCTGCCATGATGCAGGTGCCCAGTCCCCTCTCGTGGGAAAGGAGACAGAGGGTTTGAGCGAAGAGCCCCGCGTCGAGCATGGAATATTCCAGTGAGACTGCCCTGTCGACCGTTATGAGGATTAATGCGGGCGCGTCAAAAAGTTTCATCATGTGTGTATAGAAATTCAAACGCGCCTCCGCGTCTTCACGCGGTATCGAAAGCGCCTCCAGGGTGCGCCTCCCTATATCCCGATAGCGGTTTTTGTTGATTTCCGGCCATTCCAGGGGCATAGGTATGTCGGGATCGGGCGGCTTGCCCGACATAGCGGCCTGTTTATTTTCTTCTTTAAACGTGGCAAGGAGGCCTCCTGTGACCACGGTAATTTCCCAGGGCTGGGTATTCCCCCATGATGGAGCCCACAGGGCGTCCGAGATTATCCCTTCGATGATCCCCTTATCGACGAGCCTGGGCGAAAAAGATCGTACACTGCGGCGTGTTTTAACGGCTTTCTTGAGTTCCATGGATCCTCCTTTAAGTGTTAGATCATAGTTTGTCAGGTGATTGTTTAACTTTGTCCTTGCTATTTTGTCAATTGATTACTTAATTACAGGTGGAGGCACAGAGGTATGGATCCTGAAACAACACAAAGGATAGACGCGATCCTTGGACGGATTAAGGACCCCGAAAGTGGGATCTCTCTGGATCGACTGGGAGTCGTGACCCGGATTCGATACAACGAGGAAAAGAGGGAGATGTATCTGTTCACCGATTTCCTGAGCCACCTTCCGACCTGCAACACCTGCCGGGGCATCGCCGTGGCGATTATATCGTCGCTCATGAAGCGTATGCAAGAAGAATTCGAGAAGGAATTCCCTGATATTACTATTGAATTTGTCTAATTTGAAAATTTTTCCTTTAATAATCTCTATTTTTCAGGAGCGGTTTTTCTGCGGACTGTGCCGTACTGGAAAAGGGCCGACATCGCAAGGGCGCACTGTTCCGGGGTGTCGTAAACGGGAATACCACCCCCCTCCCCCAGTATCTGTTCCATAACATCGTTCTCCAGACGCCCAAATCGAAGACAGATGATTGGTTTACCATATTTTTTGGGCAGCGACGCGTAGAGCCTGGCCCCGTCAACGGCAATCTGGACGGGCTCCGAGAGGGAGTCGCCGTTGATATCGACCACTAGGGAAGGGTCCCATATCTGAGGGCTTACGGGTACATTGCTAATAACACCGTCGATATAGTCCAGCCTGAGGAGTTTTTCTATAATCTCCGCTTCCTGGAGGGCTGTCCGTCTGCTTCCGGCAAAATCGATGGGGTTTTTCGCCCGCGGCGCATGGGCGGGGAGGAGCGCTGAGATCGTACGGGCCGTATCGGGGTCCAATTCTGGCAGTTCAAGCCCGAAGGCCGAGCAGGCATCGCTGCCTACAACACCCTGTCCGCCGCTCCCCAGGATGGCAATCCGATTCCCCGAAGGCAGGGGGAGTTGCGCCAGGGCCTCGGCCACCTCGAAGAGGTGAAAGGCCTCCTGAACCTGGATAATTCCCACCTGTCTGCACATGCCGTCAAAAACCTTTTCAGAGCCGGCAATCGATGCGGTATGTGACATGGTCGCCCGAGCGCCGGCCTTTGAACGTCCGGCCTTATAGACGACGATGGGTTTTTCTCGTACCACCCTCTTCGCGACCTCAAAGAACCGCCTTCCATCCTTCAGACCCTCGAGGTAGAGTATTATGACCTTCGTTTCTTCATCGCCGGCCAGATATTCTAGGTAGTCAGCGGCCTCAAGGTCTGCCTGGTTGCCGATACTGATAAATTTGCTGAGGCCGTACCCTTTCTGGGTCGCCACCCGGGCCATGGCAACTCCGAAGGTGCCGCTCTGAGAAACGAATGCCATGGGTCCCGATTTGGGGGCTTGGTGAAAACATAAACTGAGGTGACCCGCGGCGCTCCATATCCCCATGCCGTTCGGACCCACAAACCTGATGCCTCCCTCTCGGGCAACATCAACCATCTCCTCTTCGAGCCGCCGCCCCTCTTCTCCTAGTTCGGCAAAACCGGCCGTAATGATCACAGCCCCCCTGATACCCTTCCGGGCACACTCGCGCAGAATATTCGGGATGGTCACCGAGGGTGTGGTAATAACGGCAAGATCAATATCACCGGGTACATCGGCCACGCTGGGATAGGCGGAAAGCCCCAGTATTTCACGCTTCTGCGGATTGATCGGATAGATAGCGCCTTTATAGCCCGTTTGGAGGGGCCGTTCCACCATCAATCGCCCCCACTTCCTGGGGGTATCCGATGCCCCTATAACGGCTATGGAGCGGGGTTTGAATATGCAATCGAGTTCCTTCATCCCATCCTTTTTCACGTGCGTCCCCTTCTCTCCATAAAATGACCACCCTCGGTATGGCTGGATATACCGTTTCACGGAGCACCAATAGTACCCGGACAGAAAATCTCAATGGGGCACATAAAGCTTTGTGCCCATCGGGCGGACCCATTCATTCATTGAACCACCGGGAAGATTTCTACGTCCGTACGGTGCAATGTGTCAAGACGTAAAAAAGGCTAGATGCCTTCTTCGGCGAGGGATTGGATTAATTGTGACTGCTTTTTGGTAAGCTTTTTGGGCACTTCGATGGTGAACCGCACATAGCCGTCCCCTCTGCCGGTTCCCTTAAACTTATGAAAGCCGAATCCCTTCATCCTGATTTTGGTGTTTGCCTGCGTTCCCGGGGGTATCTTGATCCGTTTGATTTCACCGTCCGGCAACTGGACATCCATCGACGTTCCCAGTGCTGCCTGGGGGAAAGTAATTATTTTATGGATATATATGTCGTCTCCCTCTCTCGTAAAAACGGGATGAGAGGCGAGAGTGATGTTAATGAACATATTCCCCGGGGGGCCGCCGTTGAAACCGGGAAGCCCCTTGCCGGCAAGCCGGAGCTTCTTGCCGGTATCAATACCCTTCGGTATCTTAATGGTCATCTCGTTCAATCCGCCATCGTCTTTCTTGAAGGATATTTTCTTCTCCGCCCCGGAATATGCATCCTCAAGGCCTATGGAGAGGTTATACTCAAGGTCTTGTCCTCTCCTGGGAGCCTGTTGTTGGTTATACTGCTGATTCCTGAAGAGTTGAGAAAACAGGTCATCATCTGCATATGCCCGTCTCTGCCCTCTCGCCCTGGTGGAGCCGCCGAACCCACCAAGGTCCTTCAGTATTTCGTTCAGGTCGAACCCCCTGAATATATCCTCCTGGGAAAAGTTGCGGTTGAATGCCTCCTGTGATCCGAAGCTGTCGTACTGCTTTCGTTTTTCCGAATCACCAAGAACGGCGTATGCCTCGCTTATCTTTTTGAACTGCTCTTCAGCCGTTTTATCATCTGGATTTTTGTCGGGATGGTACTTGAGTGCAAGTTTCCTGTAGGCCTTCTTTATCTCATCGTCGGACGTCTTTTTATCGACTCCGAGTACCTTGTAATAATTCTCTGCCATAGTGCCTCTAATCTACTAACTACTTGTTATTTGTCAAGACCTTCCTCGTTGTACCACCAGAAATCATTTTCGCTGACGGGATCATAATATCTCACACTGCCGCCTACCTTTACCAGGGGGGCGTACCGCATCTCGCTCCCCTCGTGGATAAGTCTGTCTGATGTCATGACAACCCCCATAAAAAACCCATGTTTCTTGAAGACCTGGCGGCTGTAGGAGGCACAGGTTGGGTACATGGGACACCGGTCCCCATCCACCTTCGATATATATTCGGAGAAGAAGTTCAGCCCCTCCAGCGCCATCCGTGCCGGCAATGAAACGCTTCGCTTTTCATCTTGTGCCGTTGAAGGTGAAGCCATGCGATCGCCGAATTCCCACGGCTCAAAGGGGGCTCCGGCTCCCCATCCGGTGGTCGTCGCCAGAAGGATCCACGCAAAAAACATTACTATTTTTAGTGTATATTTTAGCATGTTACAATTAGAACCTCATGCTCAGCATGAGGCCGTTGCACGCATTGTCAGCGTCGTGAAGATACGAGAGGTTGACCCTGTCCCTGAGTCCCTGGAGGAAGCTTTCCTTTGTCCGCTTATTGAACTTGTGGGCGCTGGTGACGGCGCTGTATATGTTGCCGCTGTACCATCCCAGTTCAAAAAAGGTTACGATCCCGCCGGTGACATACTTTTCATCGTCAAACAGTTCCACGGCACTCCAGATAAACAGACCGTTTAAGAGAAAGGAAACAAGGGCATCCTTTGGCCTCCGGGTGTACAGGTGACCGGCGCCGGGGAGAACGGCGGCCAGCGTGCCGGCAACAGAGGGGGATTTGTAGGGGAGATTGCCGATATTTTCAAGGCCTGCCGAAAAGACGCCCGCGGAGTCGTACAGCGTGCTCCCCTCCGGAATTCGCGAAAGCATCTCCCCTGCCCTCTCCCATCGTTCCATATCAACGAGAACGAGGGCGCTCTGGTAGATCGCCCTCCCCCTGTCTTCGCCGGTCTCGGCCTCTATGATACGCGCGAAGGTGGCAAGGGCTTCTTCATGCAATGAGAGGCTCTTTTCGCTCATACCCTTGAAATAGAGCGCCTCCGAGGCCATACGGCTGTCGGGGAAATTAACGAGGAATGCGTCAAACGCCTCTCTCGCGCTCTGCCACTTTTTTGCCCTGAAATAGCTCAACCCTATCTTGAAATATGCCTTCTCACGGAGTGCCGCAGAACCAGGGCAGAGAAACATCAGCCTCTTGTATTCACCGATCGCCCGATAAAAATCGGATTCAGCAAAAAGGCTCTCGGCGAACGCGAACTGTTTTCCACAGTTGCCCGGATCCTCCCCCCAGGCATCGCAGGGGAGCGTTACAAGAAACGACAGAAAAAGAAGTAACCCCACGGTAAGCTTTCGCATTCGCGCCTACACTCCCCGCCCCAACTTGAAGGCCTCTTTATTCCCCCTCAGTATCTTCGGAGGGAAGCTCTCTTCCAAAACACCCTCCCATACTGCATCATCTATATCCAGGTATGAGGACAGCACGCCCAGGATAACCGTATTGGCCATTCTCCTGTCCCCCGCCTGGAGGGCCATTTCGGTTGCATCCACCACCTTTACATCTTTAAAGTGTTTCTTTATAAAATCTACAGCATCAGAGGGGTAACGCTCCTCCCCGAGGTTCACTGATGGGGGATATACCTCTTCATCGTTGACGATTACCTTTCCATCGGCCTTCAGGTAGTCAAGATACCTTAGGGTCTCCAGCTTTTCAAAGGAGACCAGGACGTCGACATCCCCTTTCTTGGCGAGAGGGGAATAGACCTTCGAGCCGAACCGCACATGGCTGCTAACGCACCCGCCCCTCTGGGCCATCCCGTGCACCTCGCTCTTTTTCACGTCAAAACCCGCTCTCATCAGGACCGCGGAAAGGATATCGCTCGCCCGTATGATCCCCTGTCCGCCCACACCACCCATCAATACGCTCTGTACGAAGTTATTCATCTCCTGCGACCCCCTCAATGGCTCCCGCGCTGCACACCTGCTGACACAGTGTGC
>JAUSPK010000235.1 GCA_030655735.1 Syntrophales bacterium
AAAAAGCTCCTTCAGATAAACCAAAATATCCATATCTTCTTTTAGGCGGTGGATTTGGGGTAGATGCTTAGACTTGCTATTTTATTTTCAGTATGTTAAACGGATGCACTTAACGTAATTCCAGAATAACGTCAGGGGGTATTTGATCAATGGTTAACGAAGGTAACTTAACAACTGAACCGGAAAAACAAGAAGTAGAAAGCACGGAGGAGGTGGGGCTGCAAAAAGAGGAAGACGGTATGAGTTTTGTGGAACTCTACGAGCAGAGCCTGCAGGATGTGGCAATCGGCAAGGTCGTCATAGGGCGGATCGTCCAGATAAATGAGGACGTGGCGATGGTCGATGTCGGCTACAAGACGGAGGGGCGTCTTTATCTGAGAGAGGTTACCGATAGTGACGGCAATCTGACGATCTCTGTGGGTGATGATATCGAAGTCCTCGTAGATGGGAAAAAGGATGCCGAACTGATACTCTCGAAAGAGAAGGCCTCCAGGATAAAAATATGGGATGATGTCGTAAAGGCATATGACGAGAATCAAACCATACCGGGCACGATTGTGCAAAAGGTAAAGGGCGGCCTTTCGGTCGATATCGGATTTCCGGCCTTTCTTCCCGGTTCCCAGGTCAGCACGCACCCCGTAAAAGATCTTGACAGGTATGTCGGGGAGACCATGGATTTTCAGATCCTGAAATACGACAGAAAACGAAACAATGTTGTTCTCTCCAGAAAAGCCATACTGGAAGTAGAAAGAGCGGAGCAGAAGAAAAAGACCCTTGAGACTCTGGAAGAAGGTAAGATAGTAGAGGGCATAGTAAAGAATATAACGGATTACGGTCTGTTTATAGACCTGGGAGGCATAGACGGACTCTTGCACATTACCGACATGTCGTGGGGGCGGATACGGCATCCTTCGGAGAATTTCTCCAGGGACGACAAGATAACCGTTAAGGTCCTCAGCTTTGACAGGGAAAAAGAAAGGGTGTCGCTGGGCATCAAGCAGCTGACGGAAAATCCGTGGGAATCCATTACTGAAAAATATCCCGTTGAAGCCATTGTGGAGGGGAAGGTCGTGAGTCTCATGGATTATGGGGCATTCATCGAACTTGAACCGGGCGTCGAAGGGCTTGTGCACGTCTCAGAGATGTTCTGGACCAAGAAGATACGGCATCCCTCCAAGATCTTGTCCGTAGGTGATGTTGTAAAGGTAATGACACTGGATGTGAATCCTGAAAACAGGAGAATATCGCTTGGTCTCAAGCAGACTATGCCCAATCCGTGGGTGGAACTGAGCGAAAAATATCCCGAAGGGACCGTTATAAAGGGTGAGATACGAAATATTACGGACTTCGGTATTTTCGTGGGGATTGAAGACGATATTGACGGTCTGTTGCATGTATCGGATATTTCCTGGAAAAAGCGAATAAAGCACCCGTCGGATTTATATAAAAAGGGCCAGGAGATTGAAGCGATAGTTCTGGGGATTGATATCGAAGCGGAGAAATTTTCCCTCGGAATAAAGCAGCTCGAAGAGAATCCATGGGAGGCACTTGCATCTCGATATGCTCCCGGGTCTATTATTACCGGGAAGGTGACAAATATTACAGATTTCGGTCTCTTTGTCGAAATAGAAGAGGGCGTGGAGGGTCTGGTTCATATCTCTGAGATAAGCCATGAGAGAGTTAACTCTGCCGGAGACCTGTATTCTGTCGGGGATGTTGTGTCAGCGGCTGTGAAAAACGTCGATGTTGCCAATCACAAGATAGGCCTGAGCATTAAAGATTCCGAGAAGGCCTCCGACAAGACGTCTCAGAAACAGTACCTGAATAACAGGGAAAAAGTTGTTTCCAACCTTGGTGATATGCTGTCAGGCATAAAGCTCTGATAACGTAGCTGCGGAGAACTATCTCTTTTGATAGGGGGTTAATGAAAAAACATCCAGTCATCTTGGGGTTTCTTCTCCTTGCGATTATCGGTCTGCTCTTTTTTCTGGTCCTTCGCCTGTTTTTTTCCTTTGGAGAGGAAACCCGTGGGTTCTCCTTCAAAGACAAGATAGGTGTCGTGTCGATAGAAGGAGTCCTGAGCGATTCGAGGGACCTTATCCGCCAGCTGGATAGATATGAGAGAGATAACGGCGTCAAGGCGGTTGTCTTGCGTATCAATTCTCCCGGCGGAGCGGTGGTTCCTTCTCAAGAGATATATGACAAGGTCCTGCAGGTAAAGAAATCCAAGAAAGTTGTTGTTTCAATGGGATCGGTTGCGGCATCAGGAGGATATTATATAGCCTGTGCCGCTGACCGGATTATAGCCAATCCCGGTACGATAACCGGAAGCATCGGGGTTATCATACAATTTTCTCAGATTGAAGATCTGCTGAAAAAGTTGGGACTGAAGACCACCGTTGTCAAGGCGGGCAAATATAAGGATGTGGGGTCTCCGGTGCGCGAAATGACGGCCGCCGAGAGAGCCCTTATCCAGGGTGTCATTGATGATATCCACAACCAGTTCATCGAGGCGGTCGTATCAAATAGGGACATTCCTCGAAAAGAGATAGAACATATCGCCGATGCACGGATATTCACCGGCAGACAGGCGCTTGAGGCAGGCCTCATCGACAGTCTTGGGAATATGGACTATGCGATCGATACGGCGGCCGGTCTTGCGGGAATAGAGGGCAAACCCGAAGTCGTCTACCCCGAAAAGGAACGAAAGGGTCTGCTTCAGTATATCGCAAGCGAAGCCCTCTCCTCCATATCAGAAGAACTCAGAGGAAGCGGTTCCGGTATCGATTACTTGTATAAACCGGGATACGGGATGTGATATTAAATCTATATAACAGATTGAATTGTCAGCCGAGTTCATCATGAAATACAATACGATACTCCTCACAAAGGAAAAAGGGTATGCCACTCTGACACTGAACCGACCGGGTGAGCTGAATGCGCTTTCCGTGGAGATGAGGCGTGAGCTGCTGCACTGTTTCGGCCGGCTGGAGGAAGACGATTCCGTCAGGGCCGTTATTCTTACCGGGGGTGACGATGTGTTTTGCGCCGGTATTGATCTTGAGGAGATGTCAACCCTGGAAAGCAGCAAGTTTGAGGACTATTCGAGGGTCATGATCGAGAGCCTTCAAAAGATCTACACATTCAGAAAGCCCGTTATTGCTGCAGTAAGCGGTATAGCCCTTGGAGGGGGATTCAATCTGGTCACCGTATGCGATATCGTTATTGCCTCCGAAACGGCGATATTCGGGCATCCGGAATTGAAGCTTGGCCTGAACCCTTTATTTGACCCGCTCAGGCGGATGGTCGGAACCGCCAAGGCAAAAGAGATTGCCATGCTGGGCGAGCCTATAGGGGCACAGGAAGCCTTCCGGATCGGTCTTGTGAACAAGGTGTCTCCTCCGGATACGTTTATGGAGGTTGCGCGGTCAGTTGCAGGCGAAATCTCTCAGAGGCCCGCCCGGGCTGTCGAGGCGGTAAAAAAGATATCCGATATCGTCCCGCGTCTCGACAAAAAAGCAGCGTTGGAATATGAATTTGAGGTCTCCGCACTCCTTTTTTCAAGGGCGGAGATACGTGATCACATGAGAAAATTTCTTGACAATCTCAAGTCAAGAAAAAAGGTGTAGATTACTAGTCAAGGACTTTCATCGCCGCGAAGTCGACCAACTGATCCTTTCTCTTCTTGTGCTGCAGTTTTTTAAGGGCCTTTGCCTCTATCTGTCGTATCCGTTCCCTGGTAACGCCCATCATTTCGCCTACTTCCTCAAGCGTGAAGGGGCCATAGTTACAGGCAACCCAGGTACAGTTGCAGAACGTCTCATTTTTTAACCACCACTCGCAGACCGTATCCTGACACGGTTCCGTGATAAATTCACCTGTATTCTTACATAAATATAGAGATGACATCTAGTTCCCCTCTCGGTTGTAGCTAAATTATTTTCAAAGAGATTAGCAAGTGGGGGTTGCACCCGGCCCCTTTAAAACATTCTCATTATAATAGCTGTTTATGTCGCTTTGTCAATAGCGGGCCCCACAAATAATTTACCCGAAGGCACACAGCCGCAGGGTATTGATCTTTTACAGGAGTGCGTGCGCCATTGTAAAGATAAACTTTCAAATGCATTTTTATATATAAATCTCTTGACAGGGTAGCAGGCTTCTGGTAGGAGGCTTACGTCCGCTTGGATCCGTAGTTTATGGACTGGGACGGAAGAGAGCCAAGGCAGCATAACGCGCAGTTTCAAGGCCTCCCGTTTCAAAGCGGAGAGGCCTTTTTTTGTGAGGTAAGTATACTGAGCGTATGAAAATTATTGAGACAGTGCGCGACATGCAGGATTTTTCAGAGGCTCTCAGGCTCAGAGGCAAGAGGATCGCGTTTGTTCCTACCATGGGATATCTTCATGACGGACATCTGAGACTGATGGAAGAAGGTAAGAAGCGAGGCGATTGTCTGGTAACCAGCATATATGTGAATCCCACACAGTTCGGCCCGGATGAAGATCTGGACAAGTATCCCAGGGATTTTGAGAGGGATGAACGGCTTTCCAGGGATGCCGGTGTGGACGTTATCTTCTATCCTTCAAGCTCACAGATGTATCCCGAACAGTACCATACCTATGTAACCGTTGAAGACATAACAACAAACCTCTGCGGCTTGACCAGACCCACCCATTTCAGGGGGGTGGCAACCGTCTGCGCGAAGCTGTTCAATATCATCAAACCCCATGTGACCGTCTTTGGAAGAAAGGACTTTCAACAACTGGCCGTGATAAAGAGAATGGTGGCCGATCTCAATATGGATATTGAGGTTATCGGGATACCGACGGTCAGAGAACCGGATGGTCTCGCCATGAGCTCCCGGAATGCATACCTGAAAGAGGGTGAGCGAGAGGCCGCGCTGAGCCTGAGCCGCTCGCTCAGACGTGCCGCGGACCTCTATAACCAGGGGGAACGGGATGCCGGCGTGATACTGCAAGAGGTGAAGGGTTTTATTGAGGGACATCCGGGCACCAAAATCGATTATGTCAAGATATGTGATGTCGAAACCATGGCGGATGTCGAATCCGTTGAGGGGGAAAGGTCTGTACTGGCCTTGGCTGTCTGGGTAGGCACGCCACGGCTTATAGATAATTATGTGTTTGGAGAAACTATTTAGGCAGGTGAAACGATGCAGAGAACGATGCTGAAATCAAAACTTCACAGGGCGGTTGTTACCGATGCCGATCTCCACTATGAGGGGAGCATCACCATTGACACGGATCTTATGGATGCGGCTGATCTCCTCTCGTATGAACAGGTTGCCATATACAATGTGTCAAACGGAGAGAGATTTTCCACTTATGTAATCAAAGGTCCCAGAGGATCCGGCGTTATCTGTTTGAACGGGGCCGCGGCACGAAAGGCCTCGAGAAATGATCTTATCATTATAGCGAGCTATGTGCAGGTTGACGAGGATTCGGTAAAGGGTTGGCGACCGAAGTGTGTATTGCTTGGTGATAAAAACAAAATAAAAAAACATGTCTAAATAATCTTATGATTTTTACAGGCTGGAATCTCTGGGATAGGCGGGGCCGTGTGCCCCGCCTTCGTTATTGCAGTGGGGAGAGCTTTCTGATATAAAGCCTCGTATTCTTCGGAGGTAAGCGGTTGACGGGATGTTAAAGAAAATACGAAAGAGCATTAAAGGTGTTTTTCTGACGGGAATAGCCGCCATGATCCCCGTGGGGGTGACGTTCTATATCCTGTATCTCATCATCGGGATGATGAATAACCTGGTCAAGTTTATCCCCGCCCGGTTTCATCCCGACCGGCTGTTCCCCTTTCATATACCGGGTCTCGGTATGATCATTACACTGATTCTTATCTTTACCATCGGTCTTGTGACAAAGAGCTATCTGGGCAAGAAGCTCGTTTCCCTCGGCGAGAGACTGGTGAGGAAGATACCTCTGGTGAGGGGCATATATAACGCGCTCAAGCAGCTTGTTGATGCCGTGTTCAGCGATAAGGGGCAGAGCTTCAAGAAGGCGGTCCTGATCGAGTATCCACGGAAGGGCTTGTACTCGATAGCCTTTGTTACCGGTGTGAGCCGGGGAGAGGTTCAAGTGAAAACATCACAGAAATGCGTGAATATCTTTGTTCCCACGACGCCCAATCCCACATCGGGATTTTACATAATGGTGCCGGAGGTGGACATGATGAGCCTTGATATGACGGTCGAGGAGGCGTTCACCCTTATCATATCGGGCGGCATCGTCTCGCCGGAAGATATTCAACACACATCTGAGAAGGGAGAAATACATGCAGATAACATCTGAAGGGGTCAAGGTGGGGCATCCTGACATCGTGGCCGACACCATCGCTGCGGATATCATAGCACGAATACTGGATGAAGAGAAAAAGGCGGGAATGGACATAAACACCATGCCTCATTGCGGCCTTGAGGTATTTCTGGGGAAAGGCTTCTGCATCGTCGGCGGCGAGGTTTCCACGAGAATATACATCGATATCGAGAAGAGTCTCCGCCAGACGGTATTGTCTCTGGGATACAATGACGCGGCTGTTGGGCTCAACGGCCACTCGCTGGGCGTCTTCAACGCGATTATACCTCAATCCCCCAATATCAATATAGGGTCACGTGCCGAACTGGGGAAACATAAGGAGATCGGTGCGGGAGACCAGGGGATCATGTACGGATACGCCTGCGATGAAACCCCGGAATTGCTTCCCCTTACCTATGTCCTGGTGAACCGGATGATGCGGGCGTTTGAGGACTGCGGAAATCCCATATTTGCCCCCGACGGAAAAGGGCAGGTAACGGTGAATTATGATAAGAACGGCAAGCCGACACATGTTTCAAAGGTTCTGATGTCCAATGCCATCGATTATCGACATGTGGCGGAGGATGAGGAGATCGAGGAAACGGCGAAGACGATAGCCTTCGGATGCCTTGGGGAATGGGTGAACGAAAAGACCGAATTTCTGTTTAATCCCACCGGCGAATGGCAGGCGGTTCACTCGTGCAGCGCCGCCGACTCGGGCGTCACCGGTCGTAAGCTTGTCTGCCAGCTCTATGGCGGATATCCCGGAGCACAGCTTGGGGGAGGGGCGGTGGTGAATAAGTCGCCTGAGAAGGTTGACTGCTCAGCCGTGTTCGGGGCGCGCTATGCGGCCAAGAACCTTGTAGCTTCTGGTCTTGCGACCCGGTGTTCGATACAGCTGGCCTACGCCATAGGGGTTGCGAAGCCGATGTCCATCTACGTCAACACGTTCAATACGGGCCTTATCTCGGATGAGGCGTTGTCGGGTATCGTGGAAAAGATCTTTGATCTTACCCCCAAGGGGATGATAGAGCGCTTCGACCTCCTCAGTGGAGATATCTACCGGAAGATATCAAAGACCCTGTTCATGGACGATTATCCGTGGGAAAAGACGGATATGGCGGAGAAGACGAAGAAAGAGGCAGGGGACAAAGAGTAGGACTCAGGGGCCAGCGCCCCGAAGTCAGAACTATTGATTCCCATGGCTTTTGTGGGGATGAGCATCGGTATATATCTTTCGCACAGAGACGCGAAGAAAAACATTCGGGAGGAACAATGGATTACGATATCAAGGACATACAACTGGCGGAAGAGGGGAAATCGAGCGTTGACTGGGCGAACAAGAGCATGCCCGTCCTGAACAGCATAAAAAAACGATTTGCAAAGGAAAAACCGCTGAAGGGCGTCAAACTGGGGGCGTGCCTCCATGTCACGACAGAGACGGCCAGCCTCATGGAAACACTGAAGGCGGGTGGTGCCGAACTTTCGCTGTGCGCATCTAATCCCCTGAGCACGCAGGACTATGTCGCCGCCTATCTGGTAAAGTATCAGGATATCGCGGTCCATGCCATCAACGCGGAGGATACCGATACCTATTATCGTCACATCAACTCGGTCCTGGATACAAGGCCGGGGATCACGATGGATGACGGCGCCGACCTCGTATCGACGATACATGTAAGCCGCCCGGATCTGATAGACGATATTATTGGGGGAACAGAGGAAACAACCACCGGTGTAATACGCCTGAAATCTATGGCGAAGGAAGGGGTCCTGCGTTTTCCTCTGATAGCGGTGAATGACGCGGACACAAAGCACCTGTTCGACAACCGGTACGGCACGGGACAGAGCACCCTGGATGGAATCATACGGGCGACCAACCGGCTGATAGCGGGTTCTACCTTTGTTGTGTGCGGGTATGGATGGTGCTCGAGGGGCCTTGCCATGAGAGCCTCCGGAATGGGCGCCAACGTTATCGTGACGGAGGTCGATCCCCTTCGCGCCCTTGAGGCGGTCATGGACGGCTACCGGGTCATGCCGATTGCCGAGGCGTCCGAGGAGGGAGATTTCTTCTGCACCCTGACCGGGGATATCAATGTTATACGCCAGGAGCATTTTCTGGTGATGAAGGATGGAGCCATCGTATCCAACTCAGGTCACTTCAATGTGGAGCTGGATATAGAGGGCCTCAAAAAGGTCTCCGAATATACCGGGAGGATACGGAAGTTTATCGACGAATACACGCTGGGGAACGGGAACCGCGTTTATATCCTGGGGGAGGGGAGGCTGATCAACCTTGCCGCCGCCGAGGGGCATCCCTCAAGCGTCATGGACATGAGCTTTGCCAATCAGGCTCTCTCCGCTGAGTACCTGGTACGACATGCAAGCGATCTGGACAATCTGGTCTACAGTGTTCCCGAAGACATCGACAAAGAGATCGCGCGGTTGAAACTGAAATCGCTGAATATCAGGATAGATACACTGACGCCCGAACAGGAGAAATACCTGAATTCCTGGCAGATGGGGACGTAAATGAGTAAGGAGTAAGGGGTAAGGGGTAAGGAGATAATCCTCTAATCCTTATAATCCTTATAATCCTTATAATCCTTAATCTTTTTTGTTACGTCTTTACGCGCATGAACATAATCGCGGCCACCAGGCCGAATAGCAGGTTTGCGGACCATGCCGCCACCACGGGGGGTATGGTCCCGGCGCGTCCCAGGGATATGGCAAAGGCAAAGACGATCCAGTATGAAAACCCGATGATGATCCCCAGTCCGATACTCTGAGCGACCCCGCCACTCCTTTCTGATTTCAGCGAAAAGGAGACGCCTAATATTGCAAGTATGACGCTTACCAGCGGGAACGCTATCTTGCCGTGCATGTCTGTCCGGTATCTCATGGTGTCATATCCTTCCGAGCGTATCTTTTTTGTAAACCTGCTCAGTTCCAGGAGACCCATCTCTTCCGTATCCTTCTGAACGGCCATAAAATCCGAAGGTTTTTCCGAAAGGGCGAAGACCCGCGATGGTATCCTTTCGAGTGAAGGAACCCCGCTTGGGTTAAATGTTGTTACGAGCAGCTCTCTGAATAACCAACTGCCGTCTTTCCAGACCGCCTCCTTTGCGTCAATTCTCTGAGAGAGGTTCATTCCGCGGTCAAAGAGGTGGATTCGTATCCCCTTCAGTGTATTTGTCCGCGGATCGAACATGGAAAAGTTGTAGATTCCTTCCTCTCCTCTGTACCAGATCTCGTTTTGCTTGAAGCTGCCCAGTTTTTCCCTCTTCTGCACCTCGATCAGTTTGACATACTTGGCCTTCTGGTTTGTGTATGGTGTTATAAATTCACTCAGGAGAAACGCCGCTATACAGATCGCAAAGGAGGTAACAAGAACCGGAAGCGATATACGATAGAGACTCAGGCCGTTCGCCTTCATGGCCGTTATCTCGCAGTTCTTCGCCAGAATTCCGAACGACAAGAGGGTGCTCAGCAGAACGGTGGTTGGTATCATCTGGGACAGTATCATGGGCAAGGTCAGGAGAAAATAGGACACTATCTGACCCAGAGACGCATGATTGCTCAAAAACATCCGTATCCGTTCAAAAAAATCCACGATCAGATACAGGCCCGCGAGAGAGACGAGGATCAGTGCGAATATCTTTGTAAATTCTTTGAGGATATATCTGTCGAGAATAGTCATGTCCGTGTCCGCGCCCTGATGCTCCTGATGGAGTCAGGGACAAGGGGTTTTTCCTTCGCAGCCGTAATCAGCAGGTATACCCCAATGGCCCCCAATAGTATGTTTGATATCCATGCGCCTATTGCTGGGGAAAGGATGCCGGTCTCGCCCAATGCCTCCCCGCCGATCTGGATGACGTAGTAGGTCATGATAACGATAAGACCTGTGACAAACCCCCGTGACTTTCCGCTTCGGTGTTTTGAGATCCCCAGCGGAACCCCAATAATACCGAAAACGATACATGCAAAGGGCAGGGTGAACTTCTTGTGAATTTCGATGGTAAAGTCTTTCAGGGCTGTTTTCCCCAGCCCGGGAGCCCGGCTTTCCCTGATCAACTCGGGAAGCGACATCTCCCTGGTGTCCTTTGTGATTATCCCATTCTTGTCTCCGACCGATGTCGACAGGTCGAGATTTATGTCATAGGAACTGAAATCGATCTTCTTATAGGTTCCCGCATCCGCATCTGCCGTGTGAATGCTCCCATTTTTCAATCTCAAGGTCACCCGCATGGACTGGGGGTCGGATACCAGGTATCCCTTTTCTGCGATTATCGTGGTTGGCTCCTTCAATGTACGGTTATCGGATATAAAGACACCCCTCATGTAATCTTCCTGCGGGGGAAGCTCTTCCGCGTACAGGACAAGGCCGGCGAAGTCGCCGTTGAAGACCCTTTCCTTGATGCCGATGCTTGCCTTTTGCCGTGCTATGTCAAACAGGAGATTTTTGGTCGCAAAGTTGCCGTACGGAACGAGAAAGAATCCGGCAACCCCGGTTATGAAAAAGGCGCACAGAGAGACGAGTGCAACAGACGGCATAAGCTGATACAGGCTCAGGCCCGATGACTTCAACACAATGATTTCGTTGTCACGGGAAAGCCGCCCTAGACCTATGAGTATGGAGATGAGGAGCGATACAGGAATGGTGATGGTGAGAAAAGAGGGCATCAGATAGAGAATAAGCCTTGCTATATCCGTAACGGCTATTCCCTTGTTTATCATCAGGTCCATCAATTGAAGGATCCTCCCCATCAGGAGGACAAAGGTCAGTACGAAGAGGATCATAAAAAAGGGGACGGCGATCTCTCGTAAGATGTATCTGTTTACTATCCGGGGCATCTTTTGTCTTTCGATTAAGATTGGTATAACTAAAGGTATATAACAGCAAATCACGTTTGCTTCAATGTTTCTTGGATTGACCTTGATTTTTAAATCTGCTAAACGGACTCAAGGATAGTGGATTATGACTATGTGCGGCACCGTCAAAAATACACCTTTCGAAGGGAGTGTCCATGATTGATTTGCACACACATTCTATCTTCAGTGATGGTGAGCTGATTCCCTCGGAGCTCGCACGGAGGGCGGTTGCAAAGGGATACCGAGCGATTGCAATAACCGACCATGCCGACCATTCAAATCTGGATTTTATTGTTCCGCGGATTGTAACGGTTTGCGAGAAGATATCGGAGGCCTGTCCCATACAGGCCATCCCGGGGATAGAGCTTACGCACGTCCACCCGGACCATATCTCGTCCCTTGCTCAGGAAGCACGGGCACTGGGGGCGAAGATCATCGTTGTCCACGGGGAAACCATTGTGGAACCGGTTATGCCTGGCACGAACCGCGCCGCCCTGGAGGCACCGATCGACATACTTGCTCATCCCGGACTGCTGACTGAAGAGGAGGCAAAACTGGCCGCCGGCAGTTCGATATTCCTGGAAATATCCGCACGTAAGGGACACAGCCTGACCAATGGCCATGTCGCCGCGCTCGCGCGTAGATTTGGCGCGAAACTGGTTCTTAATACCGATACCCACTCACCCCTGGATCTCGTGGACAGAAACATGGCGGTTATTATCGCGAAAGGGGCCGGGATGAGTGAGGAAGAGATAGAGACGATGTTCGGAAACTCGGAGTCCCTTGTCAAAGAAGCTGCGGGGAGATAAATCGAGAGGCAGGGACTATGAAGGCCGTATTTATCGCCGACGCCCATTTGGATGGCGGCACCTCTGACGGGTATCGATACCTGATGCGTTTTCTGGGGTCCATACAGGGCAGCGCGGATGAGCTTTTCATCCTTGGAGACTTCTTTGATTTCTGGTTTGCCGGCAAAAACGGCGTGTACCCAGGCTTTTCCGATATTGTTGAAAGATTGCTGGAGATGCAAAGGACGGGAACGAACGTCTCGTTCTTTGAGGGGAACCATGATTTTTTCCTGGGTGATTATTTCGAGCCATACGGGATACGGGTCTTTTCAGAAGGGGCCATGATCGATCTGGATGGAAAGAGGCTGTTTCTGTCTCATGGCGATACGGTAGATACCTCCAACAAGGCATACCTCTTATTGCGGAAGTTTTTCAGGAGCCGCTTTTTCTACGTGGTACAGAAGAAGTTCCCCTCTTGGCTCGTGTGGTCGGGGGGCAAGGGTTTTTCAAGAATGAGCAGAATCAATGAAAAACCTTTATCGCAGGAACTTGACGACAGGATTAATATGTTTGCCATGGAGAAGTTTGAAGGGGGGGTCGATGCGGTGATACTGGGCCACTTCCATTCTCCCCGGTTTGAACAGCATGGAATACATGACAGGGTAAAGACCTTTGCCATTCTAGATGCCTGGAAAAAGGATCACTCTTATCTGCTGTATGATGACGGCGAATTTTTGATGAAGAGCGGTATCCCCTCGGATTGATTCTTTACCCTGGTATTTTAATGATATGGAGCAGACTATGAACTTTGGCGGAATAGATGCAGAAAACCCGCGCCTTGAAGACGCTAAATTTGTGGTGATCCCTGTCC
>JAUSPK010000238.1 GCA_030655735.1 Syntrophales bacterium
AAAAAAGAAATCAAGGCCCGCGGGGCCGAGAAAACTGTCATTCAAGGAGGCACGCGAATTGGAGAGCCTGCCACAGAAGATCGAGGCTATGGAGACCGAACAGCAGGAACTGTATGCCTCCATGGCAGATTCCTCATTCTATCAGCGGGAAGGCGCGATCATCAATCAGGCCAAGGCAAGGGTTGAAGAGCTGGAGCAGTCCCTGACCATGGCGTATGAGCGGTGGACGGAGCTGGAGGCTCTCAGCCCGGATGGCAAATAATTTTTGTCTGAGGCCTTTGAACGGCCGGTATCGCTATGACAATTGACAAAATAAGAATCATCTGACAAGTGCCATACACACGAGCTGAAATTCCGCCGCGCTCCATTTCCGCAGGTGATGGATAGTGTTAGGCGGCACCCGGACCGAATCCGGGGGATAGGGAGGATTTTCATTTGCTGCACATCTTTATAGATGCCGATGCGTGTCCTGTTAAACAGGAGGTGTACCGTGTCGCAGGCCGGTATCGTCTTGATGTCACGTTGGTGGCCAACTCCTGGATGCGAATTCCGAAAGAGCGAGGAATTGCACTCGAAGTTGTAGAGGACGGATTTGACGTGGCCGATGATTGGATTGTCGAACACGTGCAACCTGACGACATCGTGATCACCGCTGATATTCCCCTTGCCAGCCGCTGCCTGAAGAAGGGCGCACATGCAATTGGTACAACCGGGAAGCCGTTCACGGAGGCCAGCATCGGTCAGGTCGTCGCGACTCGGGACCTGTTGTCAGAACTTCGTGAGGCAGGAGCGGTAACGGGCGGCCCGCCGCCCCTGCAGAAGCGTGACCGTTCACGGTTTCTTCAGCAACTCGACGAGGTGATTCAATCAATCCTCCGTAAACAACCGTCTAATTCCACCTGACAAGGCTCATTCGTTCGACGTAAAAGGGAGAAGGTCTGTGGTTCGGGCGTGAAGGGGAGTTAGACTGGTGCGGAGCGCCGCTTACACTGGCGGTTTCACGAGGGGAGATTCGATGGTTCAGGCAGCCTCTATCCTTCTTAAGTGGTCAACAGTGACGGTCTTTTTTGCTCTCCACAGGTCATACTGAAGCTGGAGCCTCAACCACCCTTCCGGTGAGCGTCCAAAAACCTTTGAAAGCCTCAGAGACATTTCAGGACTGATGCCCGACCTGCCGTTCAAAAGCATTGAGAGGGTTTTTCTGGTAACACCCAGGGATTCCGCCGCCTGAGTCACGGTCAAATTGAGCGGCTCAATACAGAACTCCTTTATTATTTCACCGGGATGCGGTGGATTATGCATGGACATGATATACCCCCTTAATGGTAGTCTTCATAATTTACTTCGAAAACATCCCCTTTTTGCAGTTTAAATGTCACACGCCAGTTGCCGGTTACCTGCACCGACCACGTTCCCTTTCTTTTACCTTTCAGCTCATGCAGCCTGAGGCCTGGCAAATCCATGTCATCAAGGGTCTCGGCCGTTTCAAGGAGTGCCAGAATTCGCCTCAGGCGCGCTACATGTTCCTGTTTGACACCAGAGGAGATGCTGGCTTCAAATAGTTTTTTTAGTCCTTTATGTTTGAAATCTTGTATCATCCGGCCATATTGTAACCAGATACGTAACAGGTGTCAAGAGGAAAGGATGGTACCTGTCCCCCTGTGTCTCAGCAGATGATCCGCAAGGGTTATGGCGACCATGGCCTCACAGACGGGGATGATGCGCGGGATGACGCAGACATCGTGTCTCCCTTTGACCTGTATGGTCGCCGGTTTCCCGTGCAGGTTGACGGTCTGCTGCTCCTTTTCGATGGAGGCGATCGGCTTACAGGCCACCCTGATAACGATCTCGTCGCCGTTGGTGATCCCGGCCAGTACCCCTCCCGCGTTGTTCGTTGCGAATCCGTCCGGTGTTATGGGGTCGTTGCACGCGGAGCCTGACATCCGCGCCGCCTCGAATCCCGCCCCGATTTCCACCCCCTTCACCGTCCCGATGCTCATCAGTGCCCTGGCAAGGTCGGCGTCGATCTTGTCGAACACAGGTTCTCCCAAGCCCGAAGGGCATCCCCTGACCAGGATCTCCACGATCCCGCCGAGGGAATCGCCCGTCTTGCGTGCCTCTTCTATCCGGGCCTCCATCTTCCGTGTTGCCTTGCTGTCGGGGCACAGGAGGCCGCCCGGCTCAATCTTGGCTGGTGTCCCGCCTTCAGCGGGAATGCCGCCCAGTTCCCTGGTATAGGCGATGATCTCGATCCCTTCGCGGTCGAGTATCTTCCGGGCGATGGCCCCCGCGGCCACGCGAGCCGCGGTCTCACGGCCGGAGGCACGGCCGCCTCCGCGGTGGTCACGGATTCCGTATTTCTTCTGGTAGGTGATATCACCGTGTCCCGGCCTGAAGAGATCGCTGATCGGATCGTAATCACCGCTTGCGGCGTCCAGGTTGTGTATGATCAGAGAGATAGGCGTTCCGGTGGTTTTTCCCTCGAAGGTGCCGGAGAGGATTTCCACCCGGTCGTCTTCCCGGCGTGTTGAGCTAGCCGCCCCGCGCCCCGGTCTCCTCCGGTCCAGCTCTTTCTGAATGTCCCGTTCCGCGAGGACAATATTCGGCGGGCATCCGTCGACGACCGCTCCGATGGCCTTTCCGTGTGATTCCCCCCAGGTCGTTACCCTGAAGAGCGTTCCGATGGTATTTCCTGACATGTCTGCTCCTTTTTTAAGAAATCACAGATAGCATCCGTTATCGAGTCGATGCCTTTTTGCGAGGTATCGATGGTCAGGGCAGCCAGCTGGCGATAGACCGGCTCCCTTTCCTGTATGATCAGGGCCGTCTGTGCTTCGAGATCGCCGTCGGAGAGGGGAGGGCGCTGGTCGCTGCTCTTCCGGTCCGCGAGCATCCGCTCCATGATCGTCTTCACATCGGCGGTCAGCCAGACGAACAGTCCCTTGTCCCTCATGGCCTCCCTGTTTTCGGGATCTTCAAACGCCCCTCCTCCGGGAGCGATGATGGTGCCCTCCATCAATGAGAGCCATCTGATCACATCCTTTTCCTGTCGGCGGAAGAGGGCCCACCCCCCTTTCCGTACGATCTCGCCGACCGACATCCCCGCCTTCCGAACGACCAGATCATCGGTGTCGAGGAAGGGCAGGTCGAGCCTCTTGGAAAGTTTTTTCCCGACGGAGGACTTCCCCGTGCAGCGGTATCCGATAAGAATGATATTCTTCATGTGTAAAGCCGCTCCAGTTCCTCCCAGAAGTTCGGGAATGATTTGCTGACACACGTCTCGTCTTTGATCTCCATCCCCTCCACCGCGAGTCCGGCCACGGCGAAGCTCATGGCGACGCGGTGGTCGTCGTAAGTCTCGATCCGAGCGCCGTGAGGGGTACCCCCGTTGATAACGAGTCCGTCTTCCCTCTCCTGGGCATCGATCCCGGTCCGGTTTAGCTCCGTGACAAGGGCCGCTATCCGATCGCTCTCCTTTAGGCGCAGGTGCGAGACGTTGCTGATTACGGTTCGCCCGGGCCTGAAGGCCGACAGGATGGCGAGTGTCGGAACCATATCGGGCATGTGCGCCATATCGAACCGGTAGCCGCCGGTATGCATGGTATCCCCCGTGACCTCAACCCAGTCTGGCCCCCTCAGAACGCGGCAGCCCAGCTGTTCCATGATCTTCAAGAGACCGATATCTCCCTGGGGCGTATCGGGGTTGATATTCAGGACCCGCACCTTTCCCTTGCAGATGGCCGCCGCCAGAAAAAAGTAGGAGGCGCTGGATACGTCGCTTTCGATGGAATACTCCCGCCCCGCGTATTTTTGCCGGGCCTGAACGATGTATTCATCTGTTTTTTTCTTTATCACGTCCACCCCAAAGTGATGCATCACCCCCGTGGTCATATCGATGTAGGGCAGGGAAGCGGTCGACCCCCGCAATTCTACGACCATGTCCTCTCTCGCGTAGGGGGCGCTGATCAGGAGGGAGGAGATATACTGGCTGCTGTGGGCATCGGTAAAGATCGCCCTGCCGCCCGGAAGGCCTCCGCCCTGAATAGTGACAGGCGGACAGCCGTTGCCCTCTTTGCTGCGGCAGGTGGCCCCCATCCCCTGGAGGGCGTCGAGGAGCGGTTGCAGGGGTCGCTTTCTGAGCCGGTCGTTTCCATCCAGTGTGATCTCGCTCGCGGAGAGAGAAACCAATGTCGTGAGAAATCTCAGGGCGGTGCCGTTGTTTCCCAGGAAGAGTTTCTTTCCGGGATTCTGTATGATTCCCCCCGTACCGGTGACAGTGATATCGGTGCTGTCGACCAGGATAACGGCGCCGAGGGACCGGAGGGCCTCTGTCAGGTGGCTCGTATCGTCGGATATCAGGGCACCTCTCAGAAGGGATTCCCCTTCGGCCAGCGAGGCGATGATGAGGGCCCTCTGGGTGTAGCTCTTCGAGCCGGGGACCCTGACGGTCGCGTCAAGCTTTTTCAGTGTTTTAATCGGTCTCATCTCTCAGTCTTTCCAGTACGACTCGTTTCATGAGGTCCGTTGGGGGCTGCAGGCCCGTCCATATCCGTATCTGCTGAGCTCCCTGGTGGACAAACATCGTAGCGCCCGAAATAGTCTGGCACCCCGCCCCAGCCGCATCCTTCAGGAGCCGTGTCTCCAGGGGATTGTAGATGGTATCCATGACCCATTCGAACCGTTCGAGCGTGTCCGCTCTCACCGGTGATGCATCCGTATCCGGGAACATCCCCACCGGCGTCGTATTGATCAGGCAGTCCCCCGTTACTGCTTGTATCTGATCGAGGGGATGGAAGTCGCAACCTAACTCTTTCGCGACCTGCTGGCCCTTCTCCGTCGTCCGGTTCACAACGGTGGGGATTCCCCCTTCATGGAGGATGCCGTAGACGGCGGCCCTCGCGGCCCCTCCCGCGCCCAGGACGGTGAATCTCTTCCCCTTGATCTCTAGTGCCTCGCTCAGGGCGCAAACGAGACCGATCCAGTCGGTGTTGTCCCCCTGCAGCCCTCCGTCCGTACGTGTGACGGTGTTCACCGCTCCAATCCGTGCGGCGCTGTCGCTGACCGCGTCAAGGTACGGCATAATCCCGGTCTTGTGGGGGATCGTGATACTCGCCCCTCTGATATCCATCTTCTCCATCTTTCCCGGTATATCCCGGGCATCTTCCACGCGCAGCGCCCGGTAAGAGGCATCGATCTTCATCTCCCTGAATGCCGCTCCGAGCATCAGGGGTGAGAGACTCTGTGCCACAGGGTTGCCGAAGAGGGCAAATGTTTGTGAATCGTTTTTCATGTCCCAAGTATCCTGAATATCTCCTGCATCTCCGAGGCGGCCAGCTGCCCCGGGGCGGACTCCTGCCCCTCCTCGAGGGAGGCAAAGCTCAGATACGAACCGGAGAGGGGCGCCATGATCCGGCTTATTTTTCCCTTGTCCCCCATGCAGTGGGCGATGATGTCCTGCCCCTTCCTTCGCGACCAACCAATCAACTTCAGTATCTTTAGATTGTCTTCCATAGAGTCGGCGAAGGTGGCGATCTTGACGATGTCGGCGCCCCTCCCGACGCAACGGTTGCATATTCCCTGGAGCGTCCGGTAAGGGGGAGTTCTGTTAAAATCGTGGTGAGAGACGATCAGTTTCGTTCGACCGCTCCCCTGTCGTATCTCTTCCAGCAGCGTATCCGCGAAGATTGCATGGGTGCTCAGTTCCACATCGACAAGGTCGGCCTCCAGTCGGACGGCCTCGCACAGCAGGGCGATCCGTTCCCTCTCATCCCCCGCGAACCTCCCCCCTTCCTCTTTTCTGCGCGCGGTGACAAGGACCGGCCCCTTCTTTGCGGAGAGCAGTTTTTTGAGGTTCACCCCTCCGATTGAGTCAGCCCTCAGCTCCACGAGATCGGCCAGGCGAAAAGAGGCATCCATCCTTTCCAGCGCCTCCTCATTCGTTTTTGCGACAACAGAGATACAGATCATGGCTGCGGGTCTCCCATCGGGTACGAGCCCAGTATCTTGATAAAGGTGGCATGCCTGCCGAGATCCTCCAGGCATTCCTGTATCTTATCTTCCTTCACGTGCCCGTCGAAATCGACGAAGAAGAGGTATTCCCATATGGTTCCCTTGATGGGATAGGATTCGATCTTCATCAGATTGATCTCCTTCTGGGCGAATGGTTGCAATGAACTGTACAGGGCCCCCGGCATATGACGGGTCCCCATAAGAATAGACGTCTTGTCCCTCTCCGTTGGCCTGCTCTCACCCCTCCCGATTACGAGGAACCGGGTGACGTTCGACGGATTGTCTTCGATCCCCTCCGAGATGACGGTCAGCCCGTACAGGTCCGCGGCGCTGCTGCTGGCGATGGCGGCTCCTTCACCGTCCTCCACAACCTTTCGGGCGGCCTTTGCCGTGCTGTCTGTCTCATGGAGGGAGCAGAGGGGTAGATTCTCCCTGATCCATTCCTGGCACTGTGCCAGGGCCTGGGGGTGAGAGTATATTCGCTTTAGACCGCCCAGGTCCTTTTGCGTGGACAATAAGGAATGATTGATCCGGAGAAAGATCTCCCCCAGGATATGCAGGGGTGTTGCGAGTAGCCTGTCCAGCGTCAGCTTGACGGCGCCCTCCAGGGAATTTTCCACGGGGACGACCCCCCATCCCGCCTTTCCTCGTTCCACCTGGTCAAAGACATCAAATATGGTTGGCTCGGGGGAGAAGAGGGCGCTCCTGCCGAAATGGGACTGGGCCGCCGCGTGCGTGAATGACGCCTCCGGGCCCAGGTACGCCACCGGTACGGGCGCCTGAAGGGCCCGTGATGCTGACAGAATCTCGGTGAAGATATCCTTCAGGGCGTTTTCAGTCAGAGGACCTTCGTTGATTCCATTCAGCCGTCTGTAGATCCTGCTCTCCTGTGATGGATCATAGATGTCGAGACCCTCCATCTTTTTTGTATCCCCGATCTCCAGGGATATTCGGGCCCTCTCGTTCAAAAGCTTGACGATCTTTTCATCCTTCTTTTTAAGGCGATCTCTCAGGTGATCGAGCGATTCTGATTTCATTTTTTCAGCTCCTCGATGGTCTCACGGATAAGCGCCTCTTCCACCGATCCGTTGGTGAAGGGCGTTCCGATCTTCTTCAGCAACACGAAGTGGATAGAATCACCTTCCTTCTTTTTGTCCGTCCTGGTCTTCGATATGATTTCTTCCGTACTGATCGATGTCGGAACATGGTCCGCAAGGCCCGCGGCCCTGACAAGCTGTTGTATCCTGACCCGATCATCGGATGGAAGGTACTTCATCTTTTCCGATATACGTGCCGTAGCGATCATGCCCATAGAGACGGCATTCCCGTGGGTGACCGTGTATCCCGATGCCGCTTCGATGGCATGTCCTATGGTATGGCCGAAATTGAGAAAACGGCGCACGCCTATATCCTTTTCGTCGATTTCAACGATGCCCTTCTTTATCTTGCATGACCGCTCCACAATCGTTTGCAGTATGTCCGGGTCCCGGTCCCTGATCGCGTCGGATTTTCCCTCCAGGAGGGTGAAGAGCTCGACATCATCAATGATTCCATACTTGACGACCTCCGACAGGCCGTTGATGAATTCATCATCCGGAAGGGTTTCCAGAAACCGGAGGTCTATAAATATGGCCCGCGGCTGTGAAAATGTCCCCAGGAGATTCTTCCCCTCCGGAAGATCGATCCCCGTCTTGCCGCCGATGCCACTGTCTACCTGGGCCAACAAGGTCGTCGGCACCTGGATGTAGGGAATGGACCGCATGTATATGGATGAAACAAAGCCGGTTATGTCCCCGGTAACCCCGCCGCCGAGTGCGATCAGGGCGGAGCTTCTGTCGACGCCACGATTGATCAACTCCCTGGTAATGGTGAGAACCGTGTCCATATTTTTGGACACCTCTCCCGCCGGGAATTCAATCAAATCGGCCTTCAGATTCACTTCTCTCAATACGCCGAGGATCTCTTCCCCGTATAGAGCGGATACGTTGGAATCGGTTATGACAGTGTACCGATTGGCGAGGTTGCCCTTTGCAATGACAAGCCCTATTCGGTCGAGGATGGTATGGCCGATACAGATCTCGTGAGAGAGAGAAGATTGCTTGTCGAGATTGACCTTGATCCTTTTCATGCGGACACCTTCGTTCCCTTCCGTATGAGTTTTTCGAGGATTCGTACTTCTTCCATAAGCGCATAGAACTTCTCAGGTTTCAGGGACTGATTCCCGTCAGAGACGGCCTTCCCCGGCTCGGGATGAACCTCGATCATGACACCATCCGCCCCTACCGCGAGCGCCGCTCTTGTGAGGGGAAGGACATACTTCCAGTTCCCTGCCGCATGGCTGGGATCAACGATCACCGGCAGGTGCGACAGTTCCTTTAAGACGGGCACGGCGCTGATGTCGAGGGTGTTGCGGGTTGCCGTTTCAAAGGTGCGAATCCCCCGCTCGCACAGGATGACGTTGTCATTTCCCGACGAGAGGATGTATTCCGCCGACATGAGGAATTCTTCGATCGTCGTCATCATCCCCCGCTTGAGAAGCACGGGCTTTTTCGCCTTTCCCACCTTTTTCAGGAGGGCGAAGTTCTGGACGTTTCGTGCCCCTATCTGGAGGATATCGACGTATTCTTCAACCAGGTCGACATCGGTGGTATTGAGCACCTCCGTGATGACTGGCATTCCCGCCTTGTCGCCGGCCTTTCTGAGGAGTTTCAGACCCTCCTCCTCCATTCCCTGGAAACTGTAGGGTGACGTCCTCGGTTTGAAGGCTCCACCCCTGATAATATCGGCTCCCCCCTTCTTGGCGATGAAGGCGCTTTCCATCATCTGTTCCGGGCTTTCAATTGAGCAGGGACCCGCCATGACGATAAAACCCGAGCCGCCGATTTTCAGATTGCCGACCCGTATGATGGTGTCCCCCTGTTTTGCCTCACGGCTGGCCAGTTTATAGGGTTTCAGAATGGGAATCGTTTTTTCAACTCCCGAAAGAGATTCGACAAACTTCAGATTTTCCTTGCCGCGGTTGTCCCCGACGGCGCCTATAATGGTCCGTTCAATTCCGTGGGAGGGGTGGGTCCTGTAACCAACCGACTCAATCCAGTCGATTACATTTTTAATCTGTGCCTCTGTTGCGTTTTTTTTCATTACGATGATCACGTCTCAAATCCTCCTGTCAAAAATAAAAAGGCCATGATGAAACTGATTTCACCATGGCCCTATAAACAAAAAAGCCACGGCGTAGACGCTTTCGGTCTACCCATGGCTTAACTTATGTATGTTCTGATGTTAGCTACTCATAAGCGATGGGCACACCGATCCGCCAAAATAGTAATAGCTAAACCAGTAATTTAAATTCACACTTCTGCCCATCATAGAAACACCTTTCCAAAACTTTCGAGCTTTATGCCCACAAAGCTAAAGTATTGTCAAGGAGAAAAATCCTTCATTGAAGTGTAATCGACTCGTGATGGAAGAAAGGCCTAACATTTACAGCCACCTTGCCGATGAAAGGCCTCCGCGCCGCAGTAAGTTTGTCAGGGAGGGTATAGGGGGGGCGCTCCCGTTCAGCCTTCCGTTACGATCCTGGAGAAATCGGCGATCCGGTGGAAGAGGTGGGACATCTCCTCCAGAAGGGACAGCCGGTTGAACCGTATTTTCTCATCCTCCGCCATAACCATGACTTCAGTAAAGAAGGTGTCGACCGGTTTTCGGAGTTTTGCCATCTCGGACAGGGCTTCTGAGTAGCTGCCGTTGTCTATGCAGGTGTTCGCCTTCTCCCGTATGTCGGTAAATGCGTGATATAGGTTCTCCTCGGCAGGGGCATCAAAGACGGACGTGTTTACGGATCCCCCTTCAAAGTCCTTGAGGATATTGACGACGCGCTTGAAGGCGATTGCCAGCGGTTCGAAGTCGGGGTGTTTTTTGAAGGCCTCCATGGCCTCTATCTTTCCAAGGGATTGAACGATATCGGATATGCCGAGCGCCAAGACGGCGCCTACCACATCATAGGGGTGCCCCTGTGATATCAGCTGATTTTCAAACCTTCCCCTGAAAAAGTCGAGCACATCCGCCTTTGTCTCATCCGGCTCCCTCTTCAGTTTTTTGCCGAGGATTGAAATGCTCATGCCGATGAGTTCATCCAGGTTCAGCGGATAATTTTTGTTCAGAATGATGTTTATAATACCAAGCGCCTGCCTTCTGAGGGCAAATGGATCGGCCGTCCCCGTGGGGACGAGATTGATGCCGAAAAATCCCACGATTGTATCCATCTTGTCGGCGATGCTGACGATGGCGCCCTCATCCGTTTCCGGGAGATCACCTCCGGCGGCTATCGGGAGGTAGTGTTCATAGATCGCCTTTGCGATAAAGGGCTCTACACCTTGCAGAAGGGCATACTCCCTCCCCATCACCCCCTGCAGTTCAGGGAATTCATAGACCATCTGAGTTTCAAGATCCGCCTTGGAAAGTGTCGCGGTCAGGGCAACCGTATCTAAAGAAGACGCGGGAGAGGAGAATACGATTCTGGTCGAGATATCTTTCGCGATTTCCCTGAATCGTTCCACCTTTTCATAGGAGGTACCAAGAGCACGGTGGAAGACAACATTCTTCAGGGCTTCCAGGTGATCTTCGAGGGGGGCCTTACGGTCTTCCTCGAAGAAGAACCGTGCGTCGGCCAGCCGGGCCCGTATCACCTTTTCATTGCCGCGGGCCACGACCGATGGGTCCCGGGACAGGGTATTGTTGACGGTGATGAAATAGGGGAGCAGTTTCCCCTTCGTGTCGACGACGGGGAAGTATTTCTGGTGTTTCATCATGGCGGTGGTCAGGACCTCTTTGGGAAGCGCGAGGTATTCCTTGTCAAAGGTTCCGCATACGACGGAGGGATATTCGACGAGAAAGCTTACCTCTCCCAGGAGGGCATCGTTTTCAAGGACGCAGCCCGAGACGTCCTCGGCGGCCGCCCTCGCCCCATCCCGTATGATCTTCTTCCTTCGGCCCGGATCCACGATGACGAATCGTTCTTCCGTTTGTTTGAGGTAGTCTTCAAAACCAGCGACCTTGAACGGCTCCGGGGCCATGAACCGGTGGCCGCGGCTTGTGTCTGAGCTGGTTATGTTCTCTATCGAAAAGGGGATAACCTCACCCCCGAAGAGGGCCAGTATCCAGTGAATCGGCCTCGCAAAGCGCAGACCCAGATCCATCCAGCGCATCGATTTTCGGAAGGGAATGGAGAGGATGAATCGCGGCAGGAGGTCCTTCAGAATATCGAAGGTATCTCCACCGATGATCTTTTTTCGCGCGCAGATCTGTTTCCCCTTGGGCGTTTCGACGATCTCCAGTTCGGATACCTCTATCCCCTGTCCCCGGGCGAACCCGATGGCCGCCTTTGTGGGGCTGCCCCCTTCATCGAAGGCCACGGCGGTTGAAGGCCCCAGCTTCTCCAGAACCTGGTCCTCCTGCCGCTCCTCCACACCCTCGATCGACAGGATAAGCCTTCTCGGTGTGCCCATGGTTCTTATGCGGCCGTGGCCGATACGGTTTTCGGAAAGCTCCCCGGTGATAATCTTCTCCATATCCTTGAGCGCCTTCGGGAGGAAGGCGGCCGGGATCTCTTCCGTTCCTATCTCTAACAACAGATCCTTTGCCATGAGAACAATAACTCCTCTGTTAACCCTTGGTGAACTTTCCCATCAGGGGATATCCCATCTCTTCCCTCTGCCGGGAATACCCTTCGGCGCTGAGGCGGGCGAGGTTTCTCACCCTGCCGATGTAGCTTGTGCGTTCATTAACGCTTATGGCGCCCCGCGCGTCCAGGATATTGAATACGTGTGAACATTTCAGACAATAGTCGTACGCGGGAAGGACGAGGCTCTTCTCCGCGGTCTTGATCGATTCCGCCTCATACATGTCGAAGAGTGTCCTGAGCATGTCGGTATCGGCCTCTTCGAACTGGTAGGTGGAAAACTCCACTTCGTCCCGGTGATGGACGTCCCCGTATGTTATCCCGTGACCCCACTCCAGGTCGTATACGTTGTCGATCTCCTGGATGTACATGGCGATCCGTTCTATGCCGTAGGTGATCTCGACGCATATGGGGCTTAAGTCTATGCCGCCGACCTGCTGGAAGTAGGTGAATTGTGTGATCTCCATGCCGTCGAGCCAGACCTCCCAGCCCAATCCCCATGCACCGAGGGTGGGGGATTCCCAGTCGTCCTCCACGAATCGTATATCGTGATCCAGGGGATCGATGCCGAAGGTCTTCAGGGAATTGAGATACAGATCCTGTATGTCGAGAGGGGAGGGCTTCATGATGACCTGGTACTGGTAATAGTGCTGCAGGCGGTTCGGGTTTTCCCCGTATCTGCCGTCCGTCGGCCTGCGCGATGGTTCCACGTAAGCGACATTCCACGGCTCCGGTCCGAGCGCCCTGAGAAACGTTGCCGGATTGAAGGTGCCGGCGCCCACCTCTATATCATAGGGCTGCTGTACTATGCATCCCTGATCGGCCCAGTACTTTTCCAGGGCGAATATCAGTTCCTGAAAGGTCACGTTCACCTCCTTGGGCTACGGTATTTGAACGAGGGGACGCTATCATCAAGGGGGGGAGACTGTCAAGGCGGAATCGACCTTCGAGCTTCGGGTCACTGGATCACATCATTCCGCTGATTTCATCCAGGACGCGCAGGGACTTTGGTTCTTTTCCGAGGATATACCGTATAAAGTGTCTGAATATCTGGCTGCTTTCCCTCAGGGCACTTTCCGACAGGATCAGCCGCGGTATCCGGTCCGTTTCGATCTTCTTTCCCATCAGGAGCGTCTTGATGGTCCCGGTGGATACGGGGATACAATCTTGATCGCCCCGGCCGCACCGCAAACACCGGATGCCGCCTCGTGCCGCATCAAAGAAGGCGGTATCGATTTCATCAAGGGGCGTGTTGCAGAGGATGCATCTTTCCAGTACCGGCTCGTATCCCGAGAGCTTGAGCAG
>JAUSPK010000017.1 GCA_030655735.1 Syntrophales bacterium
CAGAAGGAAAAAAGATAGCACAGCATTATCTTTGAAACGGGAATTTTAATTGTCGTTAACAGGGAATCCTAATTGTCGCTGATCAATTATCATAAATCCTAAAAACTTCCTAATAGCACCGGTTTTCTTTGTCATCATAAAAAGGCACACGAAAGTTGCTCCAGCACCCAAAAGAATAAGGCTTGTTAAATTATCCATAGTATATCTCCTTTTAAGCTTTTGAGAAAAACTAGGGGCACTTCCCATATTTGAAATAGGTATGGTGTCCCCAGAATTCCGCTCGAATTTGTCATTTATCTTTTTGATACTTAATAAAATCTGAGAGTTTGTTATCTTCGTCTAATTTTAAGCCCAATTCTGACATTTCTTGTTCGAAGTTTTCAACAGCTTTTTGAAGTATGTCAATATCTTTCCTTTGAAGTCCCTCGGTAACTTCTTTCCATATCGGGCCTAAATGTTTTGTCCAAAGTTCTATTTCTTTGGTCGAAGTTATTTCTTTCGAAATAAATATACCTGCTGTTTTCACTAAACTATCTGCAATAGATTTCTTAATAATGTCATTTGGGATAGACCACTTGCATTCACCAAGACAGTCTGAATAAAAACTTATTTGTTTGATTTGGTCAAGGATTTGTGGATGATCAGAATTAGCATCGAATATTTCGCGAAGGTCAGACATGCATCTGGCACCCTTAAGGACTAAATCTGGTAGTATCCATGCAATATTCTTTTCAGTATGAGATCTATATCTACGCCATATTTTATTTAATCCTTTACCATTTGTTATAAGAGCCATTTCTCTGAGAATTGATATCTTTCCAGATTCTTCTATTGAAAGGATTGCCAAACTTGTAGCACTTGCATACCGAGAGTTATCTAGGAGTAACTTGGCATCCTCATATAAACGTTTTGCATTATCATTGGCTGCTTTCATTCCTTTCACAATATTTTCTGGAGTTAAATGGCCTCGATATTGGTTAAGTGTTTTTTTGCTCATTTATATTACCTAATAATTAATATGCCTACTTGGTATTTTCCTGAATTAAGAGAATTAAGGTGAGATAACACATAATTTGGATTATAAAAAAACTGGGGACGCTTCCCATATTACCTGTTGGGAAAATAGATCTGTTCCCTTATTTTATTGTCCCTATATTTTTACTATTTGATGTCATCCACTTGAAAGAAATGTTCGGGATTAAGGGGACATAACACATAATTAGAATTAAGGGTTATGTCCCTAAAATCTTCCGAGGTTTAAACGTCCAGCTTAAATCCTATATCAATTTCAGAGGCTGGCACACCGCCACGTATACCCCAATTATCAAGTGATGGCTCGTTAAGCACAATGAAAATATCGGATGGAACAATTCCAAGTTCGCCAAATCGCCGAACAATAGATTGATAGAGTTTTCGTTTTGCATCCAACGATCGACCAGGGAATAGAGTTATTTCCACGAACGTGCAATTCTCTGGATTTCCAGGTGGCACAGCAAAGTGTTCTGGCTTGTGCTCGATGTAGCGGATCTGACTATCACCTTCCGGTACTTTGAGAGCTTCACGCAGTGCCTGATAGACTGCATCAATTAGATCTGCAATCTCAGCAGCTGAACGACTTTTCCGAACTTCAATTTTCGCAATTGCCATAATTACCTCCTCTAACAATTAATATGCCCACTTGGTATTTTCCGATTTTTTTGCGAAATCCTATTTCAATTCCCAAAACATAAAAAGAGCAAATGGGTATAAAATCAATATGATTGAATTTTCAACGTTGGGTATATCATGGTAATAAAGACCAAAAACCAAGTTGGTATAATATGGAAAAAATGGCAATCATATTATCCCCCGCCAAAAACAAAAGCCCCATCTCTCATTTTGAGAAACAGAGCTTTAGATGATCAGGCCATAATCCCCCCTCGGTTACAGCTGTTTACAGGCACGTATCATACAGTCAATTTCAATGAAGCGTAATAACCCACTAACTCCATTGCTATATCTTGTCAAGGGATATTACAGAAAGATTTTCAACCGGTGGATCTGGAGCTTTCCTAGAGCATCCGCTCGATCTCCCCGATCTTCTCCTGCAGCCGCTTGGGGGAGACGGGGAGGGCGGTCTTCATCTCCGGGGCGAAGACGGAGATCTTGTACTCCTCGACCAGCCACCGGTACTCTTCCAGCGCCTGTTTCCGCTCCTCGGAGGGGGAGGGCACCTGACCCGGCATCTCTTCCATCTTGTCGATAAAGGGCTTGACCTTCGCGGCCTTGGCCGCGTCCTTCTCGAGATGCGTGACCCCCCGTTCGGCACGGACCACAATGGCTTTCAGATACCTCGGGATATCGCTGAGCCGCTCGCTCTCATAGATCTCCACGAACCTCTCGGGCATCAGCCGGTCGATATCCCCTCTGAGGGAGGCGATGAAGTCCTGTGCGCCCCGGTTGGATCGGTTGGCGACCCCCAGCCGCCGAAGCGTCTCCTCAGCTTCTCCGAACGCCCTGATCGCCGGTATGACGCCCTGCAGCAGTTCCTGGGCCTGGGAGAGGAGGGAGCGCCCCGCCGTCTTCGCGTATTCGTCAAAGTCCTCCTTCGTTCGTATGTCCCGTTCGAAGAGGGCGCGCAGTGTCTTGTGGTACAGCGTCTGCTCGATTTGTTTTGCCCCCCCGCAGGAGCGGGCCGCCGCTTGCAGTTCCTGGGGAAGGGCAAGGGACTTTTTCAGGAATTTCATGTCCTTCTTGAAATATAGTTCGTACAGTGCGGCAACGCCCTGCCGGTGTGTGGCCGCCGCCTTCTCCCTGTCGCTGAAGAGGCGTATGCCGACGCTGCCGTCTTCTCCCCTCTCCAGCGCCGGATATGCGCAGTCCCCGCCGTCTTTCAGGGGGATATCTTCGGGAAGGTCCTCGAAATTCCACGAGGTGATCCCCCCCCGTTCCCATTGCTTCTTCGCCGTCTTGAGCGCCTGGGATTCCCTTCCTGTGGGGACATCTCCTTGCAGCAGGTCGATATCCCGGCCGGAGCGCACCTCCTCGCCTTTCTCATTCACGATGGCAAAGCGCATTTTTAAATAATCGGGGATGCCCTCCGTCGGCCATGCCGCGGCCGGTATGCTGACATGGAATCTCTCGTGTATGAAGTGTGCCAGGGAGGTAATCAGGGGAGCCCCGTCGTCCTTGATATCACGGAGGATGGTCTCCACCGTCTGCGGTATGGGGACCAGTTTTTTTCGGTACTCCTTGGGAAGCCCCTTGACGAGGACCGTTACCTTCTCTCTGAGGAGGGCGGGGATCTTCCAGTCCGCCGATTCCAGGGGGAGCCCCGAGGCGGCATCGGAGGGGATACGGATCGTTACCCCGTCCCGTTCCTGCCCGGGCTCGAAACTGTATGAACAGGACAGGACCCTGGTGCCCAGTACGATCTCATCCGGATACAAGGCGATCTCTTCCTCCGGATAGGAGTCCATGATCTCTTCCTTGCTCATCCGGAGGAAGGCGTCACCGCCCCTGTCCCTGATGAGCTTCTTCAGAGTCTGGATATTGTAGGCGATGCCGATACGCTCCTCGTAGAATCGGGTGAGAATATCCTCGCTGACCAGGATATTTCTCCTGCGTATCTTGTCCTCCATGTCGGTTACTTCTTCGATCAGGTCCCGGTTATGGATCAGAAAGGGGGGCGGGTTCCCTATGTCCCCCTCCACGAGGGCGCTTCGGATGAATATTTTTGTGGCCTCCACGGGATCGATGTGGCCGTACGAAACGCGTCTCCCCGGAACGATGATCAGGCCGTGGAGCTTGACCTGCTCGCTCGCGACCACCTCGCCCCTGTTCTTTTCCCAGTGAGCCTCCAGGTAGGTGCGGCGGCACAGCTCGCCCCCGACCTCCTCCAGCCATTCAGGCTGTATGACGGCGTTCAGCCTGGCGAACAGCCTCGATGTCTACACCAGCTCCGCCGAGACGATCCAGTCCCCTCCGCGGTTGAAGAGCCCCGACCCGGGGAAGATCATGGCCTCCTGCCCCTTTGCCATCCGGTAAATATTCTTTTCCTTTTTGATCCCTATGCTCGAGAGATAGCCGCCCAGGATGGCCTTGTGTATCCCCTCGTAGAGGACCTCCCCCTGGAGCCTTTTCGTTTGCCTTTTGCGGCCGGCCTCTTTGAGGACCCCCGATATCTGTTCGTAGACATCCCGCCACTCCCTCATCCTTCGGTATGACAGGAAGTGGTTCTTGCAGAACCGGCGCATCCGGTTCTGTGTCTTCTCCTCTTTGAGGATCTCATGGTACCGGTTCCAGATATTCAGGAGCGTGATAAAGTCGGAGGCCGGGTTTATGAAGGGCTTGTGCGCCCTGTCGGCATCCTGTTCCTTTCCGAGTGGCCGCTCCCGGGGGTCCTGGATGGACAGCGCGGAGGCGATGATGATGGCCTCCTCCAGGCACCCCTCCCTCTCGGCACCGATGATGATGCGCGCGATCCGGGGATCGAGGGGGAGGCGCGACATGGCCCGTCCCCTCTCTGTCAGGAGGGTCTTCCCTCCCTCCGTCTTGACGGCGCCCAGTTCCCCGAGGAGGGCGAATCCGTCCCGGACAGTGCCGGGGGCGGGTCGATCTATGAAGGGGAATGAGGCGATGTCGCCTATCTTAAGGGCGATCATACGGAGGATGACTTCGGCCAGGTTGGAGCGGAGTATCTCCGGGGGGGTAAAGAAGGGCCAGCTCTCGTAGTCATCTTCGGTGTAGAGACGGACGCATGTCCCGTCCTGCACCCGCCCGCACCGCCCCTTCCTCTGGATGGCGCTGCTTTTCGATATGACCTTTATGGGGAGTCTTCCGGTCCGTGTGCCGGGATTGTATTCGGATATCCGTGCCAGGCCGGTATCGATCACGTAGCGGATACCGGGGATAGTGATAGAGGTCTCGGCAACGTTGGTGGCGACAACGATCTTTCTTGTGCGCGTCCGCGCGAATACGCGCTGCTGCTGGGAGGAGGAGAGGCGTCCGAAGAGGGGGAGGACCGTTGCATTGCCCCGCGCGCGCCCGGAGAGGATGGCGCAGGTGTCCACTATATCCTGCTGTGTCGGCATGAAGATGAGGATATCTCCGGGCCCCTCCCGTTCCAGTTCACCCGCCGCCGCCGCCGCGGCATCCACGTGTGATGCCTCCTCATCATTCGCCTTCGGATCGATAGGCCGGTAGCGGACCTCGACCGGGTACATGCGTCCCGACACCTCGATGATGGGGGCGTTGCCGAACGCCTTTGAGAATGTTCCCGGGTCTATGGTCGCGGAGGTGATGATGAGCTTCAGATCCTTCCTCATGACGAGAAGACCCTTGAGGATCCCCAGGAGAAAGTCTATGTTCGTGCTCCTCTCGTGCGCCTCGTCGATGATCAGGGTGTCGTAGGCGTTAAGGAAGCGGTCCGACTGTGTCTCCATGAGCAGGACGCCGTCGGTCATCAGCTTGATGTGGATATCCCTGTTTGTCCTGTCCTGGAAGCGAATCTTGTAGCCGACGGATCTCCCCACCTCTTCCTTCAGCTCGTCGGCGATCCTCCGGGCGACCGTTATCGCGGCGATCCTCCGGGGCTGGGTGCACCCGATGAGGCCGTCCACACCACGCCCCGCCTCAATGCACATCTTCGGGATCTGTGTGGTCTTCCCGGACCCGGTCTCGCCGGTGATGACGACGACCTGGTTGCCCCGTATGGCCTCTACGATCTCATCTTTCTTTTCCATGATGGGCAGAGAGGCGGGGTAGGTGACCTTCGGCAGGTGGTTCAGGCGGGCCTCCCTTTTTCTGATGGAGGTCCCGACCCTCTTCTCCAGCCGGCGGAGGCGCATCAGCGCTTCGCCGCTGCCGCGATCTTTCTGAAGGATTTTTTCTATGAGGCGCAGCTCTCCGGTGATGAGGCGCTGATCGGGTACAGGCGTCCTCCCTGCGCCGGAGCGCACCTTCTTTCGCAGTGATTGTATCTCCGCTGACGGTATTTCCATACTGCGCATGGTATACAGGATTATCGTGATTTGAAAAAGGACAAAGCTGAACGCGTCGTGGTTCCTGCCGAGCCGGGTCCCTCTCAAGATCCAGGATTCTGCCCCTATCTCTCTGATTGTATTTGATTTTGGCAATCCTCTTGTGCTATAAGGCGAAAAGCTCAAGGAGTTTTTATTTTAAACCGTTCTATGAAAAGTCTTGTTTTTACCGAGCTGTCAGTCCTAAGGGGGGAACATTATGACGGAGGAAAAGAATCTAGAGACGTGTACGGTCGCAGAGCTGAAGGAGATTGCCCAGGAAACCTGGAAGATTGAGGGGCTCAGCGCCATGAAAAAGGCCGACCTGATAAACGCCATCAGGGCCGCGCAGGGTGAAGCCGCAGGGACGGTAGAGGAGGTTCCTTCCGAACCCGCACAAGAGGTTCCTGAGGAAAAAGATCCGAAGGAACCTGAGAAGGAACCTGAAGAAGTGGCGGGGGAGGAAACGGCCCCACCTGAACCTGCAAAAGAGGAACCTGCAAAAGAGGAACCTGCAAAAGAGGAACCTCAGAAGAAAGCTCCAAAGAAAACCGCCCAAAAGCCTGGGAAGGCACCCAAAAAAGGTGACGAGACGATATCGTCCCTGAAGGAAAAGATGGCGGTGCTCAAGGATAAAAAGGCGGAACTGAAGGAGAAGGGGGACAAGGCGGGCGTTAACCGTCTCAGGAGAAGGCTAAACCGGCTTAAGAAGAGGACCAGAAAATTCGCGAGGGCTGCCTCTTAAACGCGTGATATCGGAGGATGTGACATGTTTGTAGGGAAAAGGATGTCGAGAAATCTGATAACGGTAACCCCGGATACGAGCATTCTCAAGGTAAAGAATCTCTTAAAGGAGCATGATATTGACCAGATTCCCGTCGCGGAGGGGAGAAAGCTGGTAGGAATTATTACAGACAGGGATATCAGAGATAATTCTCCCTCTCCGGCGAGCACCCTCTCCGTCCACGAGCTTAACTATCTCCTCTCAGAGATGAAGACGGAGAAGGTTATGACGAAGAAGGTCTTTACAACGACGCCGGGGACGACGATTGAGGAGGCGGCCAGGCTGATCAATGAAAAACATGTCAACAGCCTCCCCGTTGTGGCCGGTGACGAACTGGTCGGCCTGATTACCACCTGCGATCTTTTGAATGTACTCCTCGATTTTATGGGGGTACACACTGCGCCAAGCTGCCGCGTGCAGCTCAAACTTCCCAGCGAGACGGGTGAGATAGCAAAGATAGAGAGCATCATAAACGGTATGGGGCTTACGATAGTCTCCATTATTTCCACTATAGACGAAGATAACCCCGGCGTTCGATCCACACTTGTTCGGGTGGGTACGGATAATATCGGCGAACTTCACAAGGTTTTCGAGGATGCCGGTTATACGATTATCGATGAGTACAGGGTGGAAAAATAGGATAACGCACGAAATTTGATTCCACATAAAGAAACAGAAAATACCCGTGTAGTGAAGGCGGCGTGGGTTGTCGGACTTGCAACCCTGCTCAGCCGGGTGTTCGGCTTCATCCGGGATGTGGTGGTCGCGGGATTCTTCGGGGCCGGGCTGGCTACCGACGCCTTTTTCGTGGCCTTCAGGATCCCCAATCTCCTCCGGCGCCTGTTCGCGGAGGGGTCTCTTACCATAGCCTTTATCCCGATCTTCACCGAGTATCTTAAAAAGAGATCAAAGGAGGAGGCCCTCGAACTTGCCAATATCGCCTTCACACTCCTCTCTATTGTCCTGGCGGTGGTCTCGGTTGCGGGCATACTGCTCTCCCCCTGGATCGTCATGGTTATGGCTCCCGGGTTCAGTGATGTTCCGGATAAGTACGCGCTGACGGTATTCCTTACCCGCCTCATGTTCCCCTACATATTCTTCATATCCCTGGTGGCGCTGTGCATGGGCATCCTCAATTCCCTGCGGCACTTTGCGGCCCCGGCCCTCGCCCCGGTGGTCCTCAATATCTGCATGATAGCCTCCGTCTTCGCCCTGAGGGGATTTTTTGCGGATCCGATTCTGTCCCTGGCCGTCGGAGTGATGGCGGGGGGGATTCTGCAACTTGCCATGCAATTCCCATTTCTGCTCAAGGTGGGGGCGCGCCTCAGGCCTAACTTCCGTTTCAGCCATCCGGGAATAAAGAGGATAGAGCGATTGATGCTCCCGGCGGTGTTCGGCGCCGCCGTCTATCAGGCAAGCGTATTCATCAATACGATCCTGGCGTCCTTCCTCCCCGAAGGCAGCGTATCGTATCTTTACTACGCCGACAGGGTAGTAGAGCTTCCGCTCGGCGTCTTCGCGATTGCGGTGGGAACGGCGGCGCTCCCCAGCTTCTCGGAGCAGGCAGCCGGAGAGGACTATGAGAAACTGAAGAGAACGATATCATTCTCGCTGAGGCTGATCCTGTTTGTCACGATACCAGCGATGGCCGCCCTGATTATCCTCCGTGAACCGATCATATCCGTCCTCTTCCAGAGGGGACAGTTCGATGCCACGTCGATGGTCCTTACCGCGCAGGCCCTGCTGTACTACGCCGTCGGCCTGTGGGCCTTTTCATGCATACGGATTGTCGTATCGGCCTTTTACGCCCTGCAGGATACCAAGACCCCCGTAAAGATTGCGGTCGCGGCGCTTCTTGTGAACGTTGTCATGAGCGTGGCACTGATGTTTCCGATGAAACACAGTGGTCTCGCGCTTGCCACCTCAATTGCCTCAGCGGTCAATATTATCGCCCTCGCCGTGATACTAAGGAGAAGGGTGGGGCAGTTCCTTCAGAGGGATTTCTGGACATCCGTGCTGCGGACAACTCTGGCATCAGGCATTATGGGGGTGTCGATAGGTATCGCGGGGAGGGTGCTCGGATGGGACAGTGCCGGGGCCTTCGGTGAGAGGTTGTTGTTTCTGGTCGTGATGATAACGGTAGGGCTTGCCATATTCACCCTCAGCTCGTTCCTTCTTGGGAGCGTCGAGGTGAAGGCACTGCTGAGGAGGGGATAGCGGACATGCTGTTGAAGATACATGACAAAAATCCCCAGATACGGCTGATAAAAAAAGCCGCCCAGGTACTAAGTGAGGGCGGCCTCGTGGTCTACCCCACGGACACGGCGTATGGGATGGGGTGCGATCTCTTCAACAAACGGGGAATAGAGAAGATATATGAGATAAAGAGGAGAAGCAAGGGGCAGCCTTTCAGCTTTATATGTGCCGATCTTAGTGATATAAGCAACTATGCCGTAGTGACCAACTATGCGTACAAAATCATGAAACGCCTGCTCCCCGGTCCCTATACGTTCATATTGGGGGCATCCAGGCTTGTCCCGAAGATCCTGTTGCCGAAAAGAAAAGAGGTAGGAATACGGATACCGGACAATGAGATATGTCTCTCCCTTGTCAGGGAATTTGGGGGACCGATAATCAGCACCACGGTAAAGCTGCCCGAGGGGGGGATCCTGACGGACCCGGAGATCATAGAGGAGAAGCTTGGGCACTCCGTGGACCTGGTGATAGACGGCGGCGTGCTGCCTCCGGAGCTGTCGACCGTTGTGAGCCTTGTGGATGATATCCCGGAAGTCATCAGGGAGGGGAAGGGCGCCCCGGATGTTTTTTAACACGACTGTACTGCAAATAATAAGACGAGGCCCGTTGTTGTGAGAGCGGGTTTGCATAATACGTCAACAGAAAGAGGACTATAATGACTAAGAAAATGCTTATCAATACGATAGATGAAGAGGAAAGCCGGATGGCCATCATCGAGGACGGCAATCTGGTTGACTACAACATACAGATGTCTGTCAGGGAACCGACAACCGGTAACATATACAACGGCGTCGTCCAGAATGTCCAGCAGGGGCTGCGGGCGGCCTTTGTGGAATACGGCGTCGGCAAGAGCGGGTTCCTCCCGCTGCGCGATGTCGCGCCCGAGTACTTCAGTGAGAACAGAAAGCTTCCTGTAGGAAAAAAACTGCCGGTTCAGGTCATGCGGGAAGAAAAGGGATCCAAGGGGGCGATGCTGACGACGCATATATCGCTTCCGGGCCGCTACCTCGTCCTCATGCCCAACAGAGAGGGCAACGGCATCTCCCGCAAGATAGAGAACGAATCGGACCGTAAGAGACTCAAGTCGGTGGTGAGCCAGATAACGGAGAAAGAGGATATGGGTTTTATCGTCCGCACCGCCGGCATGAACAGGACAAAGCAGGAGCTGGCCCGTGACTATCAGATGCTGATCAGGCTGTGGAAGGACATAAAGGAAAAGTCCGAGAAGACGGCAGCCCCCGGATTGATATACCAGGAGACCGATTTCGCCGTCCGGGCGTTCAGGGATTACTATACATCGGATATCGACGAGATACTGGTTGATGATCCCGAAACCGCCCGGAAGATGAGGGCCTACTGCAAAACCGTTTCTCCGCGGAACGTGAGGATGGTAAAGCTCTACAGGGAAGAGACACCGCTGTTCGATCAGTATGATATCGAAGACCAGATAAATGAGATATACCAGTCGCGCGTCAATCTGAAATCGGGGGGCTCCATCGTCATAGAACCCACGGAGGCGGGGATCACCATCGACGTGAACTCGGGCCGCCTGAAGAAACGGGATGTGGAGGAAACCGCGTACAATACGAACCTTCAAGCGGCGGAAGAAATAGCCCGTCAACTTCGTTTGAGAGACCTGGGGGGGCTTATCGTAGTCGATTTCATCGATATGATGAACAAAGATCACATTAACCAGGTGGAGAAGACCTTCAGGGATGCGATGAAAACTGACAGGTCCAGGATACAGATGGCAAAGATATCCCGGTTCGGTATGCTGGAACTATCCCGCCAGAAGAAACAGTCTACGATACAGGAAATCAGCTATTCGCTCTGCCCCTATTGCAGTGGCAGCGGCATGAGACCGTCCGTGGAATACCTGGCACTCAGGGCGCTCCGACGGATCAAGGCCGAGGCGGTAAAAGAGCAGTCTTCGGAGATTGCCGTTACACTTCCGCCGGAGGTGACCGCGTATCTCCTCAACCATAAGAGGAGCCAGATAAGCAAACTGGAGGCGCTCCATGGCGTTGCCGTGATTATCTCGGGGGATGCGGCTCTCCTGTGGGGTGAATTTCATTCCAAGGCGGTGAAGAGGGAACCGATCGTTCCAGAGGCCACAGCCACGGCCACGGCCACGGTTGAGAGCACCAGCCCCGAAGAGGAGGTCAAACCGGCCGCCCGAAGACCGGCCCGGAGGAGAAGACGGCCGCGGCAGGCAAGGCCCGGGGAAAACGGACGTCCCGCTCCCGAGTCACCCCGGAGGGAGACCGGTCCTGGCGAGCACGTCGCCGTGGAACTATCTCCTGCGCCTCCCGAAACGGCGGAGAAGCCCGGACAAAAGAAGACCATTATAAGCAAGGTCTACGATTTCTTCAAATGAACAGAGGTCGCTCTTTCCCCATGTCCAATCCCCGATCTTGATCGGGGATTGCGGGGGAGGGGCCTGTCCGCCAGCTCCGGTTCCCGGGGAATCCGTCACCTTCCCTCCGGCGCCGGCATCCGCAGGGCCACTCAGTATGAAAAGAATATCGGGAAACATTGTTGATGTGGTGCATTCCGAAATCTACCAGGGAACGCTGGTGATTTCGGAGGGGAGGATAGCCGATATCGTCCGGGAGGAGACCGGCGATGATACGTACATCATGCCCGGCCTTGTCGATGCCCACGTCCATATCGAGAGCACGATGCTCCCCCCCGCCGAGTTTTCCAGGATAGCGGCCGTGCACGGCACGGTTGCCACGATATCCGATCCGCACGAGATCGCCAATGTGCTGGGGATCGAAGGCGTGAGGTATATGATAGAGGATGCGAAGAGATCCCCGGTTAAGTTCTGCTTCGGGGCCCCTTCCTGCGTGCCGGCGACCCCCTTTGAGACCGCAGGGGCAACCCTGGGTACGAAAGAGGTGGCGGAGCTCCTGAGGCTGGACGAGGTGGGATATCTGGGGGAGGTCATGAACTTCCCCGGCGTGATAGAGGGGGACCCGGAGGTGATGGAGAAGATCCGCATCGCCTCAGCCTGCTCCAAACCGGTAGACGGCCCCGCCCCCGGTCTGCGCGGAGATGACCTCGAACGATACATAGGCGCCGGAATATCGACAAACCATGAATGTCTCTCCTCCGACGAGGCCCTTGAAGATATCGAGAAGGGACTCA
>JAUSPK010000239.1 GCA_030655735.1 Syntrophales bacterium
GTGCAAAGGGTTCGAGGATTCAGGGGGTCGAGTGCTTTGTAACCTTCTCAATAAAGCTGACAGGACCGTTGCCAAATTTTTAACTCTTTATGATTTTCAAATATTTCGCTCGGACCCTTGGCCCCTTGACCCCGTGAATCCTTATGATTATACTAATTCTTTTGGAGATGATCCCTATTTCTTTTCCAGGTGCGCGGGTTCTCCGTAGATACGACCACCGTCGATAACGATCGTCTCCCCCGTTATGTAGCTTCCCGCATCGGATGCCAGCAGCAGGACGGCACCGGCAAGCTCTTCCGGCTCCCCGAGGCGCATCAGGGGCATATTCTTCTCCACCTGAGCCCCCACCGCCGGATCCTTCCACAGGGCCTCGCTGAGGCGCGTCTTGATCACCCCCGGGGCAATGGCGTTGACCCGGATATTGTGTTGCCCCCACTCCTTGGCCATCACCTCGGTCAGCATGATGACGGCGGCCTTCGTCACACAGTAGACCCCCAGTTCTCCGGGGACCAGGCCGCCAATGGACGAGGTATTGATGATCGACCCCCCGCCCTGACCCTTCATGACCCGTGCCGCCATCTGGCTCAGGAAGAAGAGTCCCTTCAGGTTGACGTTCATCGTGATATCCCAGGTCTTTTCATCCTGGTCCATGAGAGGACCGTAGTAGGGGTTGGTTCCGGCGTTGTTCATGAGGATATCGAGCCTGCCGAACTCCTTCGTCACCTTTTCGATAAGGACCTTCGAATCCTCCGTCCTGGCGACATGGGCCGCGATGGCCATCCCCTTGCCGCCCTTCGCGCGGATCTCCTCCGCCACGGGCTCGAGCCCCTCGATCTTCCGGCTGCTGACCACGACGGTGGCGCCCGCATCAGCAAGCGCAAGGGCGCAAGCGCGGCCGATACCGCGGCTCCCGCCGGTGACGAGAGCTACCTTTCCTTCCAGTGAAAACATCGATAGATTCATGATCCGTTCCTTTCCGATCTTTAGTTATATACAGAGAGGAGGCAAGGGTAAAGGCTCCCCCTCTCTCCACGACGGTTAAAATTTGGTCGGCCAGTTGGCGAGCCTGTGCTCGCTGATCCCTTTCGTTTTCGAGAGGTCCTGAGTCTGCCGCAGCACTCGGATAATGTGATTCCGCGTCTGCCGGGGATCGATCAGCCTGTCGATCCGCTCCCGGGCCGTATATTTGCCTTCATCGTGCTGCTTCTTAATCTTCTTTTCGCCCCCCATCATCAGGGCTTTCCGCCGCCGGAGCTCCAGCTCCTCCATCTGTTTCTCAAAGGGCATTTCTAAGGGTTTTCTCCTTTCAAATTTACGGTAGACTGTCACTGAAAGACAGGGGGTCTTCAGGGTGATCGGGATTCCCTATCGGGGTGTTCGAGCTGTCATTCTTTTTCTTCCTGAAGAGCGCCTGAATGTCTGCATCGGGGTCGTTCAACTTCGCCTTTATGATCATCGCAAGACCTTCTGCAACGACATTTGGCCTTTGTCCAATCTTGTATTGAATATCTATGGTCATCAACGTCCTGGTGGTTTTGACCTCCGTCACGCTGAGAGAAACACTGTGGACCACCGTCCTTTGCCTGCCGATTTCAAGGATTGTGAATCCCTTCCTGACGGCAACGACATTGGCCGAGATCATCGCCTGGGCACCCAGGGCTTCACACGTTCGGAGCATTTCTCCCCTGTGATAGTCGGCGTCGGTGTGGGGTCTTCCCTCAACTTTTGTTATATCATCCGCGCCGTATATACGGAAACCTTCCCCCATCAACTGTATTGCGAGATTATCTCCGACAACCGCCTCGATGTCTCCAATTCTCCCGTAGGGTTTGACACGGCTCTCCCTGCCCATGAAAACGGCAACGTTCCTGATCTCCCGGAGTGACTCCTTCGTCAAGCCCTCGTGCACCCTGATCAATATCTGGGCATTCTCGATGGATTGATATGCCATCGTTCCCGCATTGACGGCCGCTGCCGGCATGGTAACCATCGACAGGGCTGAAATGCCGCACCCGTATGTCAGAAGCAGGACCGATACAAAACCGATGGACGCCAGGTATTTTCGCGCAGGATTCAAAGACAATGTTCTCCTCACCCGGGGCGTTGTATTAGAATGGACATATATTGTCAAGTTCCGGAAAGAGATGTAACAATAGGCAGATATCGAAGACTCTGCCTATTGTTCGGACCGACAATACGGCACCCGTGGGTATGTGCACCGCCCCTGAAGGGCCGCTGCCACCGTTGTCGGTTATATCTTCAGTGTATTTAATCTTTCCAGTGTTTTTTCCGCCTCCGCGATGATCCGGTCGACCAGTTCCTTTGTCGTGGGGATATCCTTCATCCCTCCGCAGGACTGTCCGGCGAAGAGGATACCACCCTCGACATCGCCCTCGTTGAGCGCCCTCATGTGCTTCATGTTCCCCACGGCCTGCCGGGCCAGGACCATGAGCGGATGTCCTTCCTCGGCCCGCACCATCTCGATGGACAGTCCCGCGAACTTCAGGAAGGACAGCTTGAACAGCTTCTTAACCAGGAGCGCCCCCTTGATCGACTCGACAATCGGAAATCCCCGTTTTGTCATCGCCTCGGCCTCCTTGGTTTTCAAGACCCGGCCGTCCATCCCGTCAAAGACGTTGTCGTAGAGCGTGTCCTGTTCCGTGGCCTGCAGGCAGAGCTGTTTGAAGTTGTCGTGAACCATGCTCTCCTGGACCACCATGAACCGGCTCCCCATCGATATACCGTCGGCCCCCAGGGCAAGCGCCGCCGCCAGTCCCCGGCCGTCGTAAAAACCACCTGCCGCGATCAGGGGGACATCCACCATGCTCGCCACCAGGGGTATCAAGACCATCGACGTGGCCGCCGCACCATGGGCCGCCGCCTCGTGCCCCGTCACCACCAGGGCGTCACAGCCCAGCTGGACCGCACGCACTGCGTGCTTCGCAATGGCGATCGTACCGACGACCTTGCCGCCGTAGGCGTGCACATCATCGACAAACCAGGGTTTCCCCAGGGAATAGTTGATGAAAGGGACCTTCTCTTCGATGGCGATCTCGATATTCTCCTTGGCACCGGGCCCTATCAGGATCTGGTTGACCCCGAAGGGCTTGTCTGTCAGATCCCTGATCTGTTTGATATTCTCGCGGGTCTCCTCAGGCGTGCACCGCGCCGTGGCCAGGATCCCCAACCCTCCGGCGTTGCAGACCGCGGAAATCAGTTTCGGTTCCGTAATCCAGTTCATCCCCGCGAGCATGATCGGGTGCTCTACCCCAAACATCTCTGTCATCCGTGTCTTGAACATGCATCTCTCCTTTTATTTATATAAACAATAGTCTGCTAAAGGCACTCTTCTTCCCCTGCCGAAAGGAATAACCCTCCCGGCAGGAGTTCTAAAATCTTACAGATCCCAAGCGGCCCGCGCCCCCTCTTCGGTCGCTTCGATAATCCTCCGGGCGCTGGCAGCGTCACCGACCACCGTGCAGGGGATCCCTTCGTCCTTCAGGGTCTTTGTGAGGCCATCCCTCGGTTTGAGGCCCACGGCAACCACCACCTGGTCGATGGGAGATACCGTTGCCTCCTCTCCCGCCGTCTCGATCTCCACGCCCCCGTCGCCGATGGCCTTTACCGTCGTGCTGAAGAGCAGAAGGGCCTTCTTGTCACGCAGGCGCTTGTGCAGCATGTACCCATGCGCGGTAATCTTCTGTACCGGCGAGCGCTTGAGCATCTCGACCAGGGTCACCTTGCTCCCCTGCTCGCTCAGGTAGTCCGCCGTCTCCATCCCGATCAGGCCTCCGCCGATGACCAGGACGTTCCCTCCCGGCTTAACGGCACCGCTCAGGACCTGCCAGGCGTCACAGACGTGGGATCCGCCGATCCCCGCTATCTCAGGGGTAATCTTTTCGCCCCCCGCGGCGAGGATCACCGCCTCGGGCCTCCCCTTCCGAATCATCGCCGGTGTAACCTCCGTACCTGTCTTGATGGTAATCGCGGCCTTTTTAACCTGGCCGATCAGCCAGTCGATCCATTCACCGTATGCTGCCTTGTGCGGCGGCCTGCGGGCATACTGAATCTGCCCGCCCAACTCTTCAGCGCTCTCATAGAGGGTCACGGTATGCCCCAGACGGGCCGCCTCGAAGGCCGCCGTCAGACCGGCGGGACCGCCCCCCACGACCCAGACATTCTTCGGCTTCGCCACCGGCCCCTCGGGATAGATCGTCTCCTGCCCCGTCTCGGGGTTGATGGCACAGCGGATGTTCCCCTCGCCGAGGATCAACCGTTCGATACACCCCTGGTTGCAGGCAAGACATTTCCGGATATCCTCTGTTCGTCCTTCACGTGCCTTGGTCAGAAAATCGGGGTCCGCCAGGAACTGCCGCCCGAAGGCGACCAGGTCGGCATCACCCCGGCCGATCACCTCGTCGGCCAGCGCCGGATCGTTGAAACGACCCACGGCAATGACCGGCACATTCACCACATCCTTTACCTTCCGGGCAAGCCAGGCGTTGAAGCCGGGCTCGTACTCTATGGGGGCGCTGGTAATACCCCCGGGACTCCCGTGGGTCCCGAAGGAGGCGTGAATGATATCGACCCCGGCGGCAACAAAATCGGGGAGGATTGTCTGCATATCATCGGCCGTATAGCCCCCCTTGATGAATTCCTCCGTCGAGATCCGGATCGATATGGGGAAGTCGGCTCCCACTTCCTTCCGAACCGTCTGGATGACCTCAACAACAAAGCGGGCACGCTCCTTCAGTGTGACCCCGCCGTATTCGTCGGTCCTCTGGTTCGACAGTGTCGAGAGGAACTGGGTGAGGAGGTAGCCGTGGGCGCAGTGAAGTTCTACACCATCAAAGCCCGCCTCACGGGCCCGCCGCGCTGCCGATCCGAAGGCGGCGATTGTTTCCTTGATGTCATCAATCGTCATCTCCCGCGGCGGCATCTGGTAAATGAGGCTGGGGATCGCCGAAGGCCCCACGGCCTTCCCCTTGCTCAGCATATGCAGACTTTCACGCCCCGCATGGTGAATCTGCATAAAGATTTTGCTCCCCGCCTCGTGGGCAAGGGACACCAGCTTTGCGAGACCCGGTATAAATCGGTCATCGTAGGCCCCGAGCTGCGTGTTGATCGCTATCCCGTCGGGGTGAGCGGCAACGATCTCCGTAATAATCAGACCGGGACCGCCCCGGGCGCGCCGTTTCAAATAGGCGATACTGGCCTCGCTGACCGTTCCGTCGGCGTTTCCCAGGTTCGTGCCCATGGGGGGCATGACAACGCGGTTCGGTATCTCCACACCCTTAACGGTAATCGGAGACAAGATATTTTTCAGTTCATTCATGACAAAACTCCTTTCAACAAGTACTGGCTCAAATAATATTTCTGTGTTGTGGGGTCATGAAGTTCATTCCCCCCCCCTTTTTCTTGTACCAGGCTCGACACTCTCACGCCCTTCCGGCCGGGCAAGCTGCCAAGCACCTGAAACAGTGGTAATGAAACCCGATAACCGGCGCCTGATAAAGGCTCGACCCAGCAGATGGCAGGATGGCCTTCGGATCAGGTGACCGTTTCGAATGGTAATCCTCAATGGATGCAAACCCTACAAGGTCGGCCTGCAATTGATGACCGAATTTTCTGATTTTTTCTCTGTCCATACTCCCCCCATATAGTTTGTATGCAAAACATAAATTGCGGAAAATCAGCGCTGCATGTCCTTCAGGAGCCGCTTGAGCAGCATCTTCTCTTCAAGCCCGAATGTACTCAGTGCCTCCTGGTTTGCCTCCCCGGTTTCCTTTTGCAGCAGGGGGATGTGCTCCTTTGCCTTGGGCGTCAGGTAGAGCTTCAGCGACCGTTTATCCTCTTCAGAGGACTCCTTGATGACCCACCCACCGTCGGAAAGCCGATCCAGGATGCCTGAAAGGGTCGCATTATCGAGGGTTAACCGTTTCCCCAGCTCGCCGGCCGAGATACCCTCCTCTTCGGAGAGGGCAAATATTACCAGATGTTGAGACGGGGTAAGACCATAGACCTGGAGGCGTTTTTTGTATTTTCCATAGACATTCTGGTGGGCCTTCGAGAGAAGAAAAAGTATGCAGTCGTCGCAGTAATACATAATAGACATCCAAACCCCATATATTTTGTATGCTAAATATCAGAGGAGAATCGGGCTGTCAACGGGAAAATGAACGGGTGACTTCCCAATGAAAAAATCCCGTATCGTCTTCCAACAGGCGCCCATCATCCCCCTCTTGAACTTTTCCCGTGGCCAGTCCGGTCCGGGGATGGCATCATCGACATTGTACCACCTTGTGGCCCCAAAAACATTGACATGACCGCAGCCTTATGCTAGGGGAAGTCGATTTCTTTAGCAGGAAAGTTCAACCTCTTCTGCCATCCTGTTCCGGCTTACGAATTGCCCCCCCCGGAAGACCTTCCTGGGGAAAAGACGGAACAGAGAGGGACCGACAGGGAAGGGAGGAAAGAAGGATGACCCTTCGCGAGATAGCTGATCTATTGGATGCCAGAGTTCTGGTAGGAGGCGATCACCTGGACATAGAGGTGAAAACCGCCTTCAGCGCCGACCTGATGAGCGATGTCCTCGCCTTTGCAAAGCCCGGAAGCATAATGATCACCGGCCTTACCAATCCTCAGATCGTCAGGATCGCTAGTATAGTGGACAATTCAGCAATCCTGGTGGTACGGGGGAAGATTCCCCCCGAGGAAACACTGACCCTGGCTGAGGAACTGGACATCCCCGTTCTTTCCACACGATACATCCTCTTTGAAACATCCGGGAGGTTGTACGCAAGCGGGATAGTCGGTTGCGTCAGAAAGATCGAGGGTCCGGAAAGTGTTGTTCCGTTATGACTCAAGGGTGTGAATGTTCTTTCCCTGTTGAGGGTGAAAATTTTGACGAGGCGGGCAAGGTCTCTGTTGAAATAAAAAAGATGTTGAAAAAGATCGACATACCGGACGATGTGGTGAGAAGGGCCGCGATTGCGACCTATGAATCGGAGGTAAATATCATCTCCTACGCCATTCAGGGAACGGTTAATCTTCAGGTGACGCGTGACCACATATTGATTGATATACAGGACACAGGCCCCGGCATAAGCAATATCGAACAGGCCATGGAGCAGGGGTATTCCACGGCGAATGATCATATACGGGAGATGGGATTCGGGGCGGGCATGGGTCTTTTCAACATAAAGAACTGCTCCGACACCTTCGAGATATCATCGGAAGAGGGCAAGGGAACCCATCTCAAGATACTGATCAACAGGTGAGACAACAATGGACATGGCTTTTCTGGTGGAAAAATTAGGCCTCACGGTACGGTGCGGCGGGGACAGGCTGGACCGAGAGGTGTCAGGCGGGTACGCGGGTGATCTCTTGAGCAACGTCATGGCGGGGAGCAAAAGTGGCGACGTATGGGTCACCTGCCAGGCGCACCAGAACATCGTGGCGGTAAGCGTACTGAAAGAGCACGCGGGCATCATCCTTACCCAGGGGAGGGAGCCGGACAAGAACACCATCGAGCGGGCATCGCAGGAGGGAATACCGCTTTTGGTAACCGAACTGTCCGGATTCGAGATAGCCGGCAGGATATACAACCTGCTGCATCCCTGACGGAATGGATGCCCCGGAGAGGGGCCCGGCGGCACAATGCTTTCTCAGGATCAGGGTATGTGTCTATGGTAACGGGGGTAAAGGAGTTTCGGTGTGATCTTCACATACATACCTGCCTTTCTCCCTGTGCCGATCTGGATATGTATCCGTCCGCCCTGGTAGAAAGATCGGTCGCCGAGGGACTGGATGTTATCGGCATATGTGACCATAACGCGTCCGAGAACGTCCGGTATGTGATCGAGGCGTCCCGGGGAAAACCACTGCACGTCTTTCCCGGCATGGAGATATCCAGCAGGGAAGAGGCTCACGTTATCGCGCTCTTTGAAAATATCGACGACCTGTTAAGGGTTCAAGAGGTCGTCTATTCCGCCCTTTCCGGCTCCAACCGGGAAGAGATATTCGGATGTCAGGCAATCGTCAACGCATCGGACGAGGTTGAGGGATTTAATGACCGACTGCTGATAGGCTCCATCGATCTTTCGCTCCAGGAGATCGTCGAAACGATCCATGCCTTGAAAGGCATAGCGATCGCCTCGCACATCGACCGGGAGAGCTTCAGTGTCCTGAGCCAGTTGGGGTTTATCCCCCCCGACATACGATTCGATGCCCTTGAGATATCACGCAGGACGGGTCTGAAGGAGGCGCGAAAGAGGTATCCCGACCTGAACGGGTACCCGTTTATCGAGTCATCCGATGCCCACTTTATACGGGACATCGGAGAAGGGTCTTCGAGAATCTTCATGAAGAAGCCCTCGCTCTCCGAGATGAAGATGGCCCTCGAAGGACGTGAGGGCCGCTACGTCAAGGAGTAGCTTATGCTGGAACTCTCCATGAACATCCTCGATATCGTTGAGAACTCTACACGAGCGGGAGCGACCCTCATACGGATCGGCATTACCGAAGACAGAACAAATGACATCCTGCGTATCGAGATCGCCGATAACGGCGAGGGGATGGAACCGGATGTCGCCCGGAAGGCCCTGGACCCCTTCTACACATCCAAGACGGTACGCCGGGTGGGCTTGGGGCTCCCCCTTCTCTCCCACGCCGCGAAGATCACCGGTGGAGGGTTTACGATCGAATCGAAAAAGGGAGAAGGGACGACGGTGACCGCGAACTTCGGGTATCGTCACATCGACCGCCAGCCCCTGGGGGATATCCCGACAACCATGACAACCATGATAGCCGGCAATCCTGGGGTGGATTTTATTTACACGCATCTGAGTGATGGCGAGTCTTATATGTTGGACACGCGAGAGGTCAAGAATGAACTTGAGGATGTTCCCATCGATCATCCGACGGTGTTGCAGTTTTTAAAGGAAAATATACGGGATGGTCTGAAGGAGATCGGGGCCGGGTCTTAGTCCCCCTCCTCCGGTTGGATCTTCCATCAAGGAGGAATACATGGATTTAGAGTACAATGAGCTTTTAGAGGAATTTACCCCGGAGCAGATCAAGGAACTGGACGGTATCATTGAGCGACACAAGGGTCAGCCCGGGGGCCTGATCCCTGTATTGGAAAGGGCTCAGGAGCTCCTTGGATTTCTTCCGGTTCCCGTACAAAAAAGGGTCGGAAGAGAACTCGGTATACCAGCCAGCCACGTCTATGGTGTCGTCACCTTCTACTCTTTCTTCACCATGCATCCGCGCGGCAAGCACACGGTGCGGGTCTGTCTGGGAACCGCATGCTATGTGAGGGGCGGGAAAAAGATCGCCGAAAAGGTCGAAAAAATATTCGGCATAAAAGAGGGCGAAACAACCCCGGATCGAATGTTCACATACGAGACCGTACGATGCCTCGGGGCGTGCGGATTGGGACCGGTTGTTGTCGTGGATGAGGACATCCACGGGCGGGTCAAACCCGACAAGCTGAAAGAAATCTTACAACAATACAACTAGGCACGATAGAGGGACATGACATGGCGAAATTAAAGATAGAAGATCTGAAAAAGATCAAGGAACGCGTGCAGGGTGAAACCGCTCTGAGGGCGGGAGCAAAGCGGGTCAAGGTAACCGTTCACATGGGAACCTGCGGCATAGCCGCCGGGGCGCGCGAGGTTATGGATACCCTGATGAGCGAGATTGAAGAGGCAGGGGTAACCGACGTCGTCGTTACCACTTCAGGGTGCATGGGCCTGTGCAGCAGGGAACCGGAGATAACCGTTGAAATCATCGAGCAGAATCCCATACTCTACGAATTCATGAATTCCAACAAGATGAGGCAGGTCTTTAAGAGACACATCCTCGAGGGTGAGGTTCAGACCCCCTTTGTTCTGGCCAAGGTAACGGAATAGGACAAGGAGACACAACTAATCAATACTGAAGGAGGATACATATCCGATGAAAGTTTTTCGGTCTCACATACTGATCTGCGGGGGTACCGGATGCCACGCCACGGGGAGCGCGAAGGTAAAGCAGGCCCTCGCCATAGAGCTGGACAGACAGGGTCTTGCCGATGAAATAAAGATAGTCGAAACGGGTTGTAACGGCTTCTGCGCCATGGGGCCCATCATGGTCGTCTATCCGGACGGGATCATCTATATGATGATACAGCCTGAAGACGTGCCCGAACTGGTTGAAGAGCATCTCCTCAAGGGGAGACCGCTGGCGCGCCTCCTGTATAAGGAACCGTCCACGGAAGAGACGATCCCCGCGATGAACGACATACCCTTCTTCGCCCTCCAGGAACTGCGGGTGCTGCGGAACAAGGGCCTTATCGACCCGGAGGTCATCGACGAATACATCGCACGGGACGGCTACGCCGGCGCGGCAAAGGCCCTCACCGAGATGACGTCGGAGGAAATCATCAAGGAGGTCCTCGACTCCGGTCTTCGTGGCCGCGGGGGCGCCGGGTTTCCGACCGGTCTGAAGTGGAAGTTCGCCTCCCAGTCACAAAACGACGTCAAATACGTCCTCTGCAACGCCGACGAAGGCGATCCGGGAGCATTCATGGACCGAAGTGTCCTTGAGGCGGACCCGCATGCCGTCCTTGAAGGGATGGTAATCGCCGCGAAGGCGATCGGGGCCCACCAGGGGTACATCTACTGCCGGGCGGAATATCCGCTGGCGCTTCGCAGGTTGGATGTGGCGATAAAGCAGGCGACGGAATACGGCCTCCTCGGAAAAAACATACTGGATACCGGCTTTGATTTCGACCTCGAGGTCTATCAGGGCGCGGGTGCCTTCGTCTGTGGCGAGGAGACGGCCCTCATGACATCGATCGAAGGGAACCGTGGAATGCCGCGGCCCAGGCCCCCCTTCCCCGCCGTCTCCGGTCTCTGGCAGAAGCCGAGCGTCCTGAACAACGTGGAGACCCTGGCCAGTGTCGGTCAGATAATAGCGAAGGGAAGCGCGTGGTTCTCCAATGTCGGGAATGAAACGAGCAAGGGAACCAAGGTCTTCGCCCTCACGGGGGACGTCAACAACGTCGGGCTCGTCGAGGTACCAATGGGGACCTCCCTCGGGACTATCGTATACGATATAGGCGGCGGCATACCGAATGGGAAGAAGTTCAAGGCAGCGCAGCTTGGAGGCCCCTCGGGGGGTATGATTCCCATCCAGCACCTCAACGCGCCGGTGGACTATGAAAATGTCGCCAAGCTGGGAGCCATCATGGGATCCGGCGGTCTTATCGTCATGAACGAGGACATGTGCCCCGTCGACATGGCACGCTTTTTCATGGACTTCTGCCAGGATGAGTCCTGCGGCAAGTGCGCCCCCTGTCGCGAGGGAACAAAGAGGATGTTGGAGATCCTCACCAATATCTGTGAGGGGAGAGGCAAGGAGGGGGATATCGAACTTCTGGAAGAGATGGCCGCCGTGATCAAAGACTCGGCCCTCTGCGGTCTCGGTCAGACCGCACCCAACCCCGTCCTGAGCACCCTCCGGTACTTCCGGGCCGAATACGAGGCCCATATCAGGGATAAGCACTGCACGGCCGGTGTCTGCTCGGCGCTCTTCAAATCGCCCTGCCAGAACGCCTGTCCGATCGGCATGGATGTTCCTCAATACATGGCACTGGTCCGCGCCAGGAGATTTGACGACGCCTACCGGGTCATGATGAAGACGAATCCCCTCCCCGCCATCTGCGGGAGGGTCTGCGATCACCAGTGTCAATTCAAGTGCCGGCGCAACACACTGGATGAGGCGCTTGCCATCAAATTCGTCAAACGGTTTATCACCGACAACGCCACCCGTCCGGTGATCAATCCCGTGCCGGTCGACCGAAACGAGAAGATCGCGGTCGTCGGAGCCGGGCCCGCGGGCCTCACCGCCGCGAAGGATCTGGCCCTGCGCGGCTACCAGGTGACCGTCTTCGAGGAGCTCCCCGAACCGGGTGGAATGACCCGCTACGGCATCCCCTCATACCGGCTGCCCAGGAACATCCTCGCCGGAGAAATCGACGACATACGGGCCCTGGGAGTGGAGATCAAGTGCAATACCCGTGTCGGCAAGGATGTCTCATTTAAGGACGTGGAGAAGAAATACGACTACATTTACCTGGCCCCCGGGGCGCACAAAAGCCAGCGGATGAAGGTTGAGGGAGAGGACGTGGCCGGTGTCTTCGGCGGCGTCGAATTCCTGAGAGACTTCAACCTCAATGAAGATGCCTGGCTGAAGGGCACAAAGACCCTCGGCGCCAAGGTCGCGGTCATCGGGGGAGGCAACTCCGCCATAGACGCCGCCCGGTGCGCGGTCCGTCTGGGCTCGGACGTTACGATCCTCTACCGGAGAACACGCGAGGATATGCCCGCTGCCGAGGAAGAGATCATCGCGGCCGAGCACGAAGGGATCAAGATCGAGTACTTCGTGGCCCCCAAGGTGATCGTCGCGGAGAAGGGCACGGTGACCGGCATTACCTGCGAGCGGATGAAGGCGGGAGCTTTCGACAACAGCGGGAGGAAAAGGCCCGTTGTCATCGAAGGTTCCGAGTTCACCCTCGGTGTCGACGCCGTCGTGGCCGCCATCGGCCAGACCCCGGATCTCTCCTTCGTTCCGGAGAAGAGCGACGTAACAGTCAACCGGTGGGAGTGCTTCGACCTCGCGGAGGGGAGCAAATCCCGGACCACCAGCGAGAAGTTCTACGCGGGGGGTGACGCGGTAACAGGGCCATGGACGGTTGTCGGTGCCATCGGGGCGGGACATCAGGCCGCCGAGGATATCGACAGCGCCATACGAGTCAAAAACGGCGAACTCCCCTGGGAGGCGCCGGTTGACGAGATCGACATCCCCTTCGAGATCGACGAAGAGTCAGAGGAACAACCTCAGGCCGCTATGCCGGAGCTGGATGCGGCGCAGAGAAAGACCAACTTCGACGAAGTGGAACTCGGCTATGATATAGAGACGGCCATCAAGGAGGCATCACGCTGCCTGCGGTGCGACGCCGAGGTGTAAAAACCGTTCACGAACTAACCAACAAGTAGCAAGTAGGGGTCAGGTCTTGCTTTTTGCCACCCTTGACGCGATTTTACTGACCCGTGAATAATGAAGCCCAACGTGGTCGCCCACATCCTTCAATGTATATCCCCAAAGGCGCACGGCATCGTAGATCCCTTCGTCTCTCTCCGTACCATCGAATATCTCCGCGAGAGAAGGACGCGCGGCATACTTCTCCATTCGCACCGCCTCCCCCGTTTCCGATGCATCGATCATCTTTCGAATTTTTTCGCTAAATTCCCCTCGCCCGACGATGAGCCCGCCTCTGGCCTCTTTCAGAGGACTTTCAATGCCCGATCCTTCCCGCACAAAGGAAGCGTACCGTTCACGGGCATGACCTTTCAAAGGGGAGAAGAGCCCGAGCAGCCAGTCCGTATGGAGAAATGATTCCTGCGGTCGCATACCGGCTGTTGCACCGTATGACGACCAAACCCACTCTTCCGGCAAACGGACCAATCCCGCCCGGACGGGATTCAACGCAATATATCGGCCAAGCTCGAGAAGGTAGGCATCCTTTTCAACGACGAACGCCTTGTAGCGGCCCTGGAAGAGATGGCCGACACGGTTGTGGTTCCTGTTATACTTCTGAGTATACACGCCGTTGAGCTGGCGCATCCCCTGGGATAGATTGGCCTGGGGAGTTTCCACCAGGAGGTGGTAGTGGTTGCCCATGAGGCAGTACGCATGGACGATCCAGCGATACTGTTCGACCACACCGGCAAGGATCATGAGAAAGGTCCTGTAGTCTTTATTATCTGCAAAGATATCCTGCCGGGCATTCCCCCGGGAGGTTACATGATAGAAACCACCTTCGTATTCTATGCGTATAGGCCGTGCCATGAAAAACAGGTATCACGCATAATGGCAAAAAGCAAGACCTGACCCCTGCCTTACGCCATGGCCGGAATCTCGATGCGGGCCTCGGGGGTGTATTTACGTTCGAGGTTGCGGGCCACCATGCTCATACTGTAGCAGCAGATAAAGTAGAGGAAGGCGATCGTCGTGTAGATCTCAAAGGGATAGATCATGAGCCGGTTGTTGATGGTCTGGGCCACGGTCGTCAGCTCGAACACCCCGATGATATAGGCCAGCGAGGTATCCTTGAAGAGGGCGATGAACTGTCCCACGATGGCGGGGATCATCATCTTGAGGGCCTGCGGGAGGATCACGAAGCGCATCGCCTTGAAATAGTTTAATCCTGAGGCCGTCGCCGCCTCCATCTGTCCCGGGGGAATGGCCTTCACGCCGGCACGCACAATCTCCGCCAGATAGGCCCCGGAGAAGATGGTGAACGCGATCGTGGCGCTCCAGAAGACATCCATCTGCATCCCGGTGAGAATGGGGGAAAAGAAGTAGACCCAAAAAATCACCATGATAAGGGGGTTCCCCCGTATCAGCTCGATGTAGAGGATGCTCGGAGTGCTGATCAGGGAGTTTTTACTCAGGCGTCCCAGACCCGTAACCAGGCCGATGGCGAAACTGGCCGTGAGGGCGATGAAGGCCAGCACTATGCTGAGGGTAAGCCCGCCGAGGCCGTAAAAGATCTCGCCCCCCAATCCGCGCGGAAAGGTCCAGATCAGAAGCGCGCGGAAGTTATCGAATATAACACTCCAGTTAAAACCGGAGATCCCGTATCCCACTGCAGCGAGAAGAACAAGCAGAAAGAGGAGAAACACGCCTCTGCCCGCTATGGAAAGGAGGCCCAGCAGCCGTTCCAACCACTGCGCTCCGCTGGACATATAGGTGACCTCCACCTCCAGCGGCTTCTCCCTCTCCGGCCTCACGCCCTTCCAGGCCCGCCGCAGACCCTCGGCAAGCATCCCCGCCAAAAGGAAAAACGGTCTCACCAGAAGGCCCAGGGTCTTGTCCAGGAGGCTCAGCTCCTTTTCCTGGCCGATCTCCAGGTGGTGGGTCACGCTGTTCATCAGCATGCTGATGGTGAGCGACAGGCTGAGGTAGATAACCGTCGCCGCCGTGGTAGCCTCGAATCCCCGGAAGGTAAAGGATTCGATCTGCTGCGCCTGCCAGCAGAGCTCCGCCACGCCGATGGTCATGGCGAGCGAGGAGTTTTTCATGTTATTTAAAAGCTCGCTTCCGAGGGGGGGCATAATGATGCGAAAGGCCTGGGGCAGGATGACGAAACGCAGCGCCTGAATCCTGCTGAGTCCGGATGACGCCGCGGCCTCCAGGTGTCCCTTTGGGATGGCCTGTATCCCCGCGCGGACGATCTCGGCGATGAAGGCGGCGGTGTAGATGCTTAAGCCCCCGGTGGCGGCTATCAATTCATAGTTGTGGTCGTACAGAAACTCGCGAACCGTATCCGGCAGCCCCAAGGGAAAGGCGAAGTACCAGAAGAAGAGCTGCACCAGCAGGGGCGTATTGCGGAAAAACTCCACATATGCCGTGGCGAACCAGTAGAGCGGTTTGAAGGTGGAAAGACGGGCTATACCGAAAAACGTCCCCAATACCAGAGAAACAGCGGTGCTGATCAGGGTAATCTCTATCGTTAGCAGCAGACCGCGTATCAGCCAGACACCGAAGACCTCCTCATAGGTGGGATTCATCTCCCAGAGGACGGCCCAGTGAAACTGGTATCCGATGTCGATGTGCGTAAAGAAGAGGTATATGACAAGGGCGAGCCCGGCGACTACCCCGAAGTGCTGCACCGGGCGTTTCCATGATTCGATCCTAATCGTATCCGCGTTCTACAGGGCTCAGCGCACAAAAACAGCGGCCGGGGTGT
>JAUSPK010000240.1 GCA_030655735.1 Syntrophales bacterium
GTAAGGTCATGATAACTAAAGCTAGCGAATAATTATGAGAATCACAGCGGTTTCTTTACATATATTTTTATACTCTACATAAAAATATCATAAAGTCAAAGCATATATGGTCATTAGCTGTTGACTTCCCCTTGATATCAGCAATTTTTCCTCACTTACGCTGTTTACTAACTTCAGGAAGTTACAAACAGCCCCGATTACCAGAAAAATGGCCCCCCGAAAAACGCACCTTTCTACCCGCATTCAATAATCTGGCCTGATCAGCCACAGTGAAGCTTTGTATTTGAAGTCTTGTATACATTCGATGAAGATAGTTTTAAAGAGTACAGCAAGAAATCAATCAAATCTCCAAAAATCAATTTCCAAAACCCAGCCAATTGCGAGGAAGTGGGTTTTGCCTACGAGTTCTCAGCCTCAGGTAAAAGGTCGAATCGAGGATTACCGCGTGAACTGTTATTGAGCCTATGGCTCACAGCACACACGGTCTTTCCCGTCCCTTTTCCCCTGGTACATGAATTGGTCAGCCCGATGAACGAAGGCCTTCATCTCTTCCTGCGTCTTGTATTGCGCAAGACCGATGCTCACCGTCACATGGATGTCCTGACCCGGCACATGGGAAAAGGTCTCCTTTTTGAACTCCACCCGGATTCTTTCCGCTATAGTGGCGCCTTCCTTGTTTGGGGTCATGGGCAGAATGATTGTGAATTCTTCGCCGCCATAACGATAGGCCGAATCGGTCTCGCGCAGGCATCGTTTCATCACCTGGCCGAGTCGCGATAACACCTGGTCGCCTTCGACATGCCCGTAGGCGTCGTTGAATGCCTTGAAATCGTCGAGATCCAATAGGAGAAGGGTCAAGGGGTGTTCGTAACGGTTTGACCGGCCTATTTCGCTTTTGAGCTGGACATGAAAATACCTGGAATTATAAAGTTGGGTGAGGTCATCGATAATACTGAGTTCCCGATATCTCTGCTCGCTCTCTCTCAGGGCCTCCTCCATCCGCTTGCGCTCGGTGATATCGCGGACATTCATCACGAAACCACTAACGCTCGGATTATCCAGGAGATTGCTGCCGACACCCTCAAAAGTGTGCTCGGTACCGTTTTTATGCTTTATGCGGAAATCGTTAGGGATGAGACCCTCTTTTACCAGCAATGCCCTGCCAAAATCCGCAATGGCCCTCGGCCTATCGTCAGGCACAATCAGGTCCAAACTTATCTTTCCGATCAACTCATCCGGCTCATAGCCGAGAACGTGCTTGGCGGAGGATGTGGGGTCAGGTCTTGCTTTTTGCCACTTTGGACGCGATTTTGCGAGGAAGGGCTCAGGTCTCCATCACTTCCTGGTATCTGAAGCAGGAGACCAGATGATCATTGACCATGCCCGTGGCCTGCATGTGGGCGTAGATAATGGTGGATCCGGTAAATTTAAAGCCCCGCTGCTTCAAGTCCTTTGAGAAGGCATCTGATTCCTTTGAGGTGGCTGGAAGTTTATCCGCGCGGGCATGAGCGTTCACCTTCTGTTTCCCGTCGACAAATCGCCAGGCATAGGCGTCAAAGGAACCGAATTCCTCCTGTATCTTTAAAAATGCCCGGGCATTGGTGACCGCCGCATTGACCTTGAGTTTGTTCCGGATGATACCCGGATCTTTCAGCCGTTGGTCAATTTCTTTTTGTGTGAACCTTGCCACTTTTCCCGGATCAAAACCGGCAAATGCCTTTCTATACCCCTCTCTCCTTTTTAATATGGTGATCCAGGAAAGGCCGGCCTGGGCCCCTTCAAGGAGAAGGAACTCAAAGAGTGTCCTGTCATCATGGACCGGAACCCCCCATTCGCTATCATGGTAATGGATATAAAGCGGATCACTGGTCGCCCAATCGCACCGTTCCACTGCTTTACCATTGTATTTGCCGGCGTCTGTCATGGGGGATCAATACAATATTCATCGCCAATATACCAATATAAAAGGGGGGATAGACACAGGTAGAAATGAGGGACACTTCCCTATTGTTCGAAAAATAGCCGCTGTCACTATTGTGAACTATTTTATTGACACCCCCAGACGTTTTCTTTATACTCCCGCAACGTTCTTATCAAAATCGCTGTTTTTCTTATACCTTATACCCCCTTCGTAAAATAAAGAAAGTTCTTGTCAACCAAAACCGGAGGTATAGCTGTATGATGTCTTGGAAGAAATGGTGGCTCGTAGTCATAGCTTTTACGCTTGGGACCATGCCCTCGGCAGGTTCCTCGGAAGAACTGAACAATCGCCCGACGGTCGGGCAGTTTCCCGCCGAAGTTGCGAGCACCCTACTCCTCCCTCTGGATCAGAAGGAATGGCAGGTTGCGGGAGACAAGGCGGCACTCGCCGCCCTGAGACACGCGAAGGCCGCCGAGCTGAGGCGTGAATACCTGCAGGGCGGTGACATGAAAAAGCTGTACACCGCGCTCAATACCGTCGGCGAGGCGATCAAACTCGATCCCGACCGTTCCCAATACTGGGTTACACTGGGGAACATCCATTCCGAACTGGCCCGCTTTAACATTCTCCGATCGAACGAATACGCGCAGGACTCGTTCCGGCAGGCCCTCGATCTGGCGCCGGATGACGCCACTATCATGGTCCTCCTGGCCGTCAACCTTGCCAGGACCGGCGAGTACGAAGAGGCGCTGGACTATTTTGAAAAGGCGGTCAGGACAAATATCCTGATGCTCAGCGCCGATATCGCCCGCTGGATGAACGTCTGCTACCTGGCGGACGCCCACACGAAGCGCGGCGCCATCTTCTATGAAGATATCCAGAGCGCTCACCCCGAGTACTACTACCTGAATCTCTACCAGGCGGTCCTCTACAAGGCCCATTTTGACTACGACAGCGCCCGCCGCGAGCTGACGCAGCTCCTGGAGCGCGGTGACGCGGACCAGACGACGAAGGAGACCGCGCAAAAGCTCCTTGCCGAACTGGATGCGGAAGGAGGGACAGACTCATGAAGAGAATCATGATTGTCGTCATCCTCCTCATTCTGGTCTCTTTCAACGGGATAAGCTGGGCCGCCCTCACCACCGAAGAGATGGCGCAACGGGCACGGCAGGGACAGGCGCTGTTTAATACCGCACTCCTCGAGCGGAACAGCAAGGTCGAACAGATCATGGCGGATCTGTCAAAATCGCCGCGCGCGAAGGAGCTCGCCGTCAGAAACGTACAGAAGGAATTCCTGAAGCAGAGCAGAGAAATGCACCTGAAGTACCGTGAGCCTTTCGTACAGCGTGTCATAGCGGAAACAAACGCGGGTCTGCCGGAGGGCAAAAAGATACAAGCCAGCCTGGGATCGGACATCTATCAGAGACACAAGGTGACGGGGCGGGTGCAGGTCGATGCGAAGGGCCGTAAGATCCTGAACCCAAAGCACAGGGGAATGCAGGGAGACCTCGACCTTGGAGGTAACCCGCAGGCGGTGGAACGGCTGGAGGGGACCTTCGATCAGTACAAGCACCTCTATCTGCCCGAGACGCCTGGCGCGGCCCCCAGAGGCGTGGTAACCAGCAACACCATGGACGCCCCGGGGTCTCGTGATTTCGGCGATGTCGAGGTGACGATCAACATGACCGGAGAGCCCGATCTCCCCGGCAGCTCCGCCCACCAGACCAGGGTGCAGATGGATGCCTTCTCCAAGGAAACGTATGTCTCTTTCGGTATGAGAAAAAATCAGGCCGGTCGGAGTCTGGTCGAGACCAATGATCACATCAAGAAGGCGGCCAAGGGGTTTGCCGGACCGCCTTCCGCCCTCCTCGGGTCGAAAGGCGAAAAGCCCCTGCAGGGGATGAGCAAAGGCACGCTTAATTCCATCGATTCCGGCACGGTGAGCGATACGCAACTGGCCAAGGTCCTGAAGGAGTCCGGCTACGAGGGAGATGTGACCGCCTTCAAGCACCAGCTGAAAAGACTCAAGAAAGGCCACCTGCATCAGGGCGTGGGGCTCACAGAAGACAATATCGAAGCATTTCAAAAGGCATGCAGGAATACTACGGATCAGGCCCTGGGAAATGCCCGTCAGCAGTTCGACGGGCAGAAGGCACAGGTCCAGGCGCGGATAGAGACGTATGAGGCCAAGATCAAGTCCGGCGAACTCTCCGGGGATCAGCTGGAAAGGCACAAAAAGGTCTCCGAGCGGCTCAGAAACGAGCTGGTTGATTCGAAGGTAAAGATCGAAGAGACCGGTCTGGCAAACAAGGTAAAGCTTGAGGGGGGGTCATACGACGACTATTTTCAGAAAAATAAATTGACCATCGTCACGCCGATCCCGCCAAAGCCCATGACCAGGATGCAGGCGGTCAAAGAGGGCCTGAAGCCCGGCCTGATGGATGTCGCCGGCTACGGCATGTCCGCCTACACCGTCTACGACAATATCAACCGAATGCAGAAGGGTGAAATATCCCAGAACGACGCGGTCATCGGCATCACCACGGAGGTGATCGATACCGGATTCGGGATGGTGACCGACGTGGGGACAGCCGCGGCCGTCGGGTCGATCGGCACCGGCACCGCGGGGGCGGTGGCAACGGTCGGCGCGCCCCTGGTCGTCGTGGCCGGGGCCGGGTACGCCGTCAGTAAGGCCGTCGAGGAGGGCCTGAGAACCTACGAGGCCTTCAAGGTCGAGGAGATCTCCGAAAAGATCGCCAAGTCGAAAAAGGAGGAGGTAATCAATACGCTGCAACTCCAGGCCGAAGAGCTGCTGAAGGCGGGCGAGGCAACCGGCGACTGGCGCTTCTTCGCCAAGGCGGACGATATAGCCAATTCCCTGGAACGTATGCATCAGGTGACCGGCGACGACGACTTCAAAAAGACCTTCGAGACCGTCTACAACCGGGTCGACCGAAAGAAGGACAGTCTCGAGGCGAAGTACAACTGCTCAATCTACGCCCTAAAGGGCAAGATGGAGGAGGAGAAAGCGGCGAAGGCGGCAGAGGAGCCGAGAGAGCTGAAGATCAGGGTCTCGCGGACCCTTATGGGCGACCAGTCCGGCAACTACAGCATTACGGTTCCGGAAGGTTTTGAAGAGCCTTTTACGGTTCGCATAGCCGGTGGGGGGCTCGAGGTCAGCAAGTCGCAAAACCCCTTGCGCGGCCGATTCAACGGGACTCCCTCTGCCTCCGACAGTACCCACACCCTGAGTTTTCTGGTGAAGGATGTGAACGGGCAAAGCGCCAGGGGGACGGCCACCGTGAAGGTCCGCGGCCTCGATCCCAAGACCCTGGCCAGCATGAACAGGCCGAAAGAGAAACTCTACGCCGCGCCCCCTCCCCGCCCTGACGCGCCTGAGAGCCAGCCCGTCGAGGATGAAGGGCCGGATTTCGGCCAGCAGATGGCTCAAATCGCGGGCAACTATATCGCGGCATCAAAGCGCATCAAGGATGTGCATAACCTATAAGGATTGAGTCGATCCGCGAAGCGGTCGAACTCAATCCATTGTTCAATAAGCCCGATCTCATTATATAGGGTAATGATTCGCTACCGTAGAGAGGAAAGAGAAGTTTGGGTTACACCTTTGACAGGGTTTT
>JAUSPK010000241.1 GCA_030655735.1 Syntrophales bacterium
ACGAAGTTGCTTTCTACGAGAAAGCAAGTTCTATCTTACTAATGCGATAACGAAATTATTCCCTGCGAAAAAACCGCAGAAAATAATTTCTAACTTACTAAAAGTGTGTCAGCGGGGGTTTACCGACGGGAAAGACGTTAAATACGATCCCGAACAGGTTTTGGTGATCAAGAATATTCCTGCCGTCAAAGATTAAGGCGGGTTTTTTCATGGTTTTATATATTTTTTTAAAGTCTAACGTGGCATAGATATCCCATTCGGTCATAACGGCGATGGCGTCACACCCTCCCGCTGCCTCACAGGGGTCTTCGACAAAGGCTATCTTCTCTTTTATGTCAGCGAGATCTGCCTCGGCATTTGCCAGGGCCCGGGGATCGGTAATCACCAGTTCGGCCCGCTCCTCGACAAGCCTTCTGGATACAGATATCGCCGGGCTTTCCCGCGTGTCACCCGTATCGGCCTTAAAGGCGAAGCCGAAGAGGCATATCCTCTTACCGGCGAGCGTATTGAACATGGCGCCCAGCATATTCAGGATGAAACGCTCCTTCTGGTAGTCATTGATCCGTACCACCCCGTCCCAGTAATCGGCCACCTCATCAAGGCCATACTGCCGGCACATATAGACCAGATTGAGTATATCCTTTTTGAAGCATGATCCTCCAAAACCGATGCTGGCATTCAGAAATTTGTCTCCCAGACGGCTGTCCATCCCGACTGCCCGGGCAACTTCGGTTACGTCCGCCTCCGTTTTTTCACACAACGATGAGATGGCATTGATCGAGGATATCCTCTGGGCCAGGAAGGCATTCGAGACGAGCTTCGACAGTTCGCTGCTCCAGATATTGGAGGTTATGATGCGTTCCTGCGGCACCCAGTTGGCATAGATCTTAACCAGTTCATCTCTCGCCTTGATTCCGTCGGGTGTTTCACGCGAGCCTATAAGAACCCGGTCCGGGGCCTCCAGGTCCTTGATCCCAGTCCCTTCAGCCATAAATTCAGGGTTGGAGAGGATATCGAAGCGAACCCCGTTGCTGGTGGCGGTCAGTATCCGCTCCATCGCAAGCGCCGTCTTTACAGGGAGGGTACTCTTTTCAACAATGATCTTATTCGACTGTGACGCCTCGCGTATCTGCCGGGCCGTCTTCTCCCAGTACTGAAGATCAGCGGCCATACCGGCACCTGCACCGAACGTCTTGGTCGGTGTATTCACGCTGACAAAGATCACATCCGATTCTTTTATACCCGTATCGATCTCGGTGCTGAAAAACAGGTTCCTGCCACGCGCCTTCTTTACAATCTCATCGAGACCGGGCTCGTATATGGGGAGTGTGTCCGAATTCCATGCAGCGATGCGCTCCGGGTTGACGTCAACGACCGTGACCCTGTATTGTGGACACTTGTGGGCTATCATCGCCATCGTCGGACCGCCGACGTACCCCGCCCCGATGCACAGAATGTTTTTTTCAAAGGCCATGTCTTTTCCCCTCCAGGGTCGCACGGTAGGAACACGGACAAAAAGAGCATCACGAAAAAAGGGGTAGGCCGAAGGCCTATCCCCCATTTCACATTGGAGGCGGCAACCGGACTCGAACCGGTGAATAACGGTTTTGCAGACCGTTGCCTTAGCCACTTGGCTATGCCGCCAAAAACTGGAGCGGGCGAACGGATTTGAACCGTCGACGTCAACCTTGGCAAGGTTGCACTCTACCACTGAGTTACGCCCGCTTGATTTTTGAAGGAACTCTCTTAATAAAATACCGCTCGGTTGTCAACGAAAACTTTTCATACCCAGCCTGTTATTTCCTGATTTTCTGTTTATAGAACTTCATGAAATAATCCGCGCCGGACCACAGCGTCAAGGCAAGGGCGAGGTAGAGGACAACAATACCCACTGCATGCGCATCAAGGCTGAAGACCGTATCATAGTGTATCAGAAGCGCCGATACGGCGATAATCTGACACAGGGTCTTCTGCTTCCCCAGCCTGCTCGCATCAATGACAAGACCCTCTGCCGAAGCGATGCTTCTCAGACCATCCACCAGCAGGTCCCGCATGATAATGACGGCAACGATCCACGCCGGAATCCTGTCGATGGGGATCATCATGATCATGGCGGTAGTCACGACAAGCTTGTCCGCCACGGGATCGAGGAATTTCCCCATCGTAGTGACGATGTTGTACTTTCTCGCCACATATCCGTCTATCAGGTCTGTAATCGAGGCTATAATAAACAGGACGGCAATGACCATGCTCAGGATCCTGCCGGGCGAGAGGAGGAGGAGAAACAGCACCGGGATCACCGCGAGTCTGAGGAGTGTGATACTATTTGGAAGATTGAATACTTCGCTTTTTCCCTTCGATGCCGTCATTTTTTCGAAGGAGTTCTTCAGAAAGTGTGACATGTCATCCCTTAGGAACCTTCCGCCAGTCGGCCAGAAATTTTTCAAGGCCTATATCGGTAAGCGGGTGTCCGGCCATTTGCTGTATAACCTTAAATGGAATGGTAGCGATATCGGCCCCGAGAAGCGCCGCCTGAAGGACATGCAGGGGATGCCTGATGCTGGCAACAATAACCTCACAGTCGAACGCGTAGTTGTCGAATATGGTCAGTATCTGTTCCACCAGATCCATTCCCGTGTGGGAAATATCGTCAAGCCTCCCTATGAAAGGGCTTACATACCGCGCGCCCGCCTTGGCAGCCAGAAGTGCCTGCACCGGCGAGAAAATCAGTGTCTGGTTTACGCTGATTCCCAGGTCTGAAAGCGTCCGGGTGGCCTTTAAGCCCTCTGTTGTCATGGGAACCTTGACAACCACATTTTCGGCCAGCCCTGCCAGCTTTTTCCCTTCGGAAACCATCCCCTCGGCATCTTCACTCACCACTTCAAGGCTCACCGGCCCTTTGACTATCTCCAGTATCTCTCTGGTTACCGTGTCAAAATCCTTTTTCTCCTTCGCCACGAGAGAGGGGTTCGTCGTGACGCCGTCAACCATACCCAGGCTCAGTCCCTCTTTGATTTCATCGATATTGCCGGTATCTATAAAAAACTTCATACGCCCTGTTCTCCTCAACTGTTCTTTCTCTTGTATTTTTCAAGACACTCTCTGCTGCAGAAGTATAGCATCTTGCCGTTCAGGGTGGCTCTATAGGAGCTGTTTATCGGAACATACGTGCCACAGCATGGATCTTTTACGAGGTCTTCCCCCTCTATGCGGGGTGTTTCCCCGGAAGCTCTCCCCGACACCCTCTCTGATGGTCTAAACAGAGCTTTCAGAGAGCGATATATCACATACACGATAATGCCTGCAATTACTAAACGAATCATCTTCAACCACAGGGGCGGTCCCATTCACCGCTCAGCCATTCAACTTTATTGGTATCATCAAGCCTGTCCAGCAGGCCCCTGACGGAAACTCCGAACCCAGGATGTATAGCATGGGGAGCTATCTCATCCAGAGGAACGAGCACAAAACGGCGTTTGTGGAGCCGGGGGTGCGGAATGACAAGGTTTTTCTCATTTATAACGGTCTGCCCGTAGAAAAGGATGTCTATATCGATGATCCGCGGTCCCCATTTACCATTCCTGACTCTACCCATCTTGTCCTCCACGCCCAGGAGAGCATCCATGAGGGGACGCGGTCCGAGTGCGGTCCGTACCTCGATGACCCCATTGACAAACCAGTCCTGCTCTTCAAACCCCACCGGCTGCGTTCGGTACAACGATGAGCATCTCAGGACCGCTACGCCGCCTATATCGTATATGTGTCTTTCAGCGGCGGCGCAGTTCGCGGCGGGATTCCCCATATTGGAACCTATGCCCAGAAAGCAGATAACGCCATCATCCACGTGGGGTATCCTTCCCCTTCAATCCTTCAGGCCCAGGACATCCTGCATATCATACAGGCCGTTTCCCCTGCCTGTAACCCACAGCGCCGCCCTGATCGCTCCCCGTGCAAAATTATCGCGGCTATGGGCACGGTGGGTAAACTCCAGCCTCTCGCCCATACCGCCGAAGACCACCGTATGTTCTCCTACAATGTCACCGGCCCTCACGGCATGAACGCCTATCTCTGTCTGCGGCCGCGCGCCTACCATCCCCCTGCGTCCATATACGCCGGCCTTCTCAATATCTCTGTCAAGGGCCTGTGCTATGATCTGGGCCATCTTCACAGCCGTTCCGCTGGGTGCGTCCTTCTTCTGATTGTGATGTGCCTCAACGATCTCCACGTCGTACCCGTCGCCTAATATACCGGCCACGTCCTTGAGGATCTTGAACATAACGTTCACACCCACGCTCATATTGGGGGCCAGAACGCACCGAGTTCCCCGAGAGATATCGGCGACCTGCGCAATCTCATCCGGCGTCAATCCCGTAGAACCGATGACAATGGCCTTATTGTGTTCGGCCGCTGTCCTGAGATGTTCAACAGAGGCGGTATGGCTACTAAAATCGATAACAACATCCCCCTGTTCGATACATTCGGTCAGATCATCTCCCAGAACAACGCCAGTTTCACCGAGTCCCAGATAGGCACCGACATCGGTCCCCACAAGGGGATGGCCCTCCTGCTCCACCGCCCCAACAAGCTCCATTCTATCGTCGCCTTGGATAAGGGTGAGTATACGCCCCCCCATCCTTCCGGCGGCTCCGGCAACTATTACCTTTGTCACTGTGTTCACCATTACCAGATCAGACCGTAATCGGTCATGATCTTCTTTAATTTCTGATAATTTGGCTCCGACATCTTGCACATGGGGAGTCTCAGCTCGTACTCTATCTTACCCATCATTGCCAGAGCAGCCTTTACCGGGATAGGATTCGTCTCCAGAAAGCATCCATCCATTATCGGGCTCATCCGGTAGTGAAGCTCACGGGCCTTTTCCAGGTTCCCCGCTTCAAAGGCATTGATCATGGCCGCCATATCTCCCGGAATAACATTGGATACAACGGAAATGACCCCCTTCCCACCCCCCGCAAGAATGCGCCGAACGGTAAAGTCATCACCGGACCGGACGGCAAAATCGTCAGCGCACAGTTCCTCGACCTTGC
>JAUSPK010000195.1 GCA_030655735.1 Syntrophales bacterium
TTGACATGTCGGGGTTATTTATTTACTGTCCACCAGAAACAGGGCCGTTTCCATGCGAAAATAAAGTCTCTTTGGAGGGAAGATGATTGGCGTACTGATTATAACTCACGGCAACCTCGGGCATGAATTAATAAAGGCCGCCGAAATGATAAAGGGTGATACTCGGGGGATCATTCCCGTCTCACTGGACGCAAAGACGGGTGTGGAAGATATCAAAAAGGAGATTACATCCGCCATAAAAAAGGCCGATTCGGGGGAAGGCGTGCTCATTATGACCGACCTCTTTGGAGGCACACCTTCCAATATATCCCTGTCTTTTCTGAAAAAGGAAAAGGTGGAGGTGGTTACCGGCGTGAATCTTCCCATGTTGCTCAAGATATCGGACATACGGGAAGAGAAGAGGAAACTTGCTGAATTTGCTAACCTTGTGAAGGTGTACGGCAGAAAAAACATCTACCTTGCCAGTGAGATATTAAACAGAAAAGCAGGTGATTGACCTGCGACGCCTCCCATCCATGAATCCTTCCCTGATAAGAATTGATAATAGGCTTGTCCACGGCCAGATATTGGAGGCATGGGTTCCCTTTATTGGCGCCTCGCACATAGTGATTGTCAGTGACGAGGTCGTGGGTGATCTGTTCCGGGAAACGGTTATCAGGATGGTGGTACCTCAGCAGATAGAGCCACACATCTACGGTATCGAAGAATTTTCACTGGGACTCGCCCACAAGAAATACCTGGAAGAGACAAGCATAATCCTGTTTGGCAGTATTGACGATCTATTGAGGGCCTGCCGTCTGGGCTTCGGATTCAAGGCCCTGAATATAGGCAACGTGCACACTAATAATGGCGTTTATCACCCGACGCCATCCATATCTCTGAGCGAAGACAACGTTAAGGGGTTGCTGTCACTCACTGATTCGGGGATTAAGATAGAGCTGCGGTGTGTTCCGAGGGACAGGCCCGTTGATTTTCTTAGAGCGGCAAAGAGGTTCGGCAACTCCAAAAAAAGCAGAAAATAATTGTAACTTACTAGAGGCGGATCCATGTGGTTGAACTCCCTTGAGGTGGCCCTTTTGGGCGGAGTTATCTGTCTGGACAGGGTGTTCCTGCAGGCCATGATATCACGGCCCATTGTCGCCGGGTCCATTATAGGGGTGGTGCTTTCGGAACCCTTTACCGGGCTTATCATAGGAGCTTTCATAGAACTGCTGTGGATCGACAGACTGCCGATGGGACTCTATATCCCCCCCAACGATACAGTCGCCGCCGTCCTTGCAACAGCGGGGACCATACTGGTGGGAAGGGAATTGGGATCTTTTTCCCGCGAACTTATCGCCCTTGCCATCCTCCTGTTTCTCCCTTCCGCTATCCTTGCCCGACAGGTTGATGTGTGGATTATAAAGACGAATGACAGGCTTTCTCAAAAGGCCGCCGAGTATGCCCGTTTGGGCGACATAAAAGGCCTCGCCAGGGAGCATAGATATGGGCTTGTAAAGGTGTTTGCAGGTGCGTTTCTCATTATTTTTGTGTGTCTGGTGCCAGGGGTGGTGTTTCTCAAATGGACGTTCCCCATCCTTCCGGAGAGGGTCTTGAAGGCCCTTTTATATACCTACTTCTTCATCCCCATCCTCGGTATTGCTGTGGCCCTGAACACCATCAAACTGCGTGGCGCCGTCCCGCTCTTCGCGGGGATCTTCCTTCTCGCCACCCTGGTTATGGGAGTTTTTTAGATAGAGGATATCGCATGGCAGCGACTGCTTTGGAGATCGAAACGCGCGATATGTTGGCGAATGACCTGGAGGATGTCCTCGCGATTGAACTTGTCTCATTTTCAACCCCCTGGTCCCGGGGGATATTTCTGGGGGAGGTGGAGCATCCCTTCTGTCACGATCTTGTGGCCCTTGTGGAGGGCCGGATTGTCGGTTATATATGCTTTGCGATAGTCTACGATGAGATCCGCATCAGGAATCTTGCCATCCATCGGGACTGGAAGAGACGCGGGGTGGCCTCAAGTCTCCTCTCACGGATGATCACCATCTCCTCCGCTGAGGGGGCCCGATACGGTACCCTGGAGGTTAGGAAGTCAAACACGGCCGCATTAGGGTTGTACAAAAGATTCGGCTTTGTGGTAGAAGGGGTACGGCCTTCTTATTACTCAGAGACGAGCGAGGACGCCCTTATCATGTGGGCGGATTTTGGATTATGAAACCTGGAACCTTCGCAACGGTTTTTTCTCAAAGGGAAACGGTCAAGGGGCATTTCCTGATGACCGTCAAGGCCCCAGCCTCTTTCAGAGAAGCCATCCCCGGGCAGTTTATTATGGTGAGGCTGGAAGGCAGCACTCCCCCCTTTCTTTCCCGTCCCTTCAGCATCTATTCCATCTATTCCCAGGGCAATGATACCTTTGTTGAGATCTTCTATAAGGTGGTGGGGAAGGGGACTTTAGCCTTCTCCCGGCTGCAAGAAGGGGATGCCCTGAATATCCTGGGGCCTTTGGGGAGGGGATTTGATATCCCGCCGTCATGCAAAAAGATAGTCCTGATAGCCGGAGGGATCGGCGTGGCCCCCCTTTCATTTCTCGCGCAGCACTGCGGGGAAGATACTCGCGGCACGGAGATAATCTGCTATCTGGGAGCGGGAAGCTTAGAAACAGTCGCGGGTCTGGACAGGCTTGAGAAAATCTGCTCCGCGGTGGAGATAAGCACGGATGATGGAAGCAGGGGATACCACGGCCCTGTTACCGGACTCTTCAAACGAGATATGGGCCTCTACCCGGAGGATACCACATGGATCTACTCCTGCGGTCCACGCCCCATGCTCAGGGGCCTGCAAAAACTGCTGAAGGACCAGCCGTGTGTCTGCCAAGTCTCTCTTGAGGAACGGATGGCATGCGGTATCGGCGCCTGTCTCGGGTGTGTCGTGAGCTTACGGCCCGATGGCGCGGAAGGAAGCCTGGTCAGGGTCTGCAAAGAAGGGCCGGTCTTTGATATCAGGGACGTTGAATTCGGGGAATGATCATTGCAGCCGGCAACCCCAACGTACAGGCTTTATAAGGTGAGTGCATGAACGTGAGGATGGGTGTTGATATAGGGGGCCTGACGCTGAAAAATCCGGTCATGACCGCATCGGGCACATTCGGCTATGGTGAGGAATATGCCGGTTACCTCGATCTCAATCGCCTGGGTGCCATTGTTGTCAAGGGATTGTCACTGAACCCCCGAGAGGGGAACCCGCCGCCGAGGATCATAGAGACGGCCTCGGGGATGCTCAACGCGGTCGGCCTTCAGAACGTGGGAGTGAAAGAGTTCATTGATAAGAAGCTGCCGTACCTTCGCACGATCGAGCCCGCGGTGGTCGCAAACATATTCGGAGAAAGCGTTGAGGATTACGTGAAGGTTGCACAGATTCTCAGCGATGCAAAGGGTGTAGACGCCCTCGAGGTGAACATATCCTGTCCCAATGTCAGGAGGGGAGGGATCGCCTTCGGCTCTGACCCGACCCTTGCCGGGGAGGTGACAAAGGCGGTGAAGGGCGTCTCCCGGCTTCCCGTCATCGTGAAGCTGACCCCGAACGTGACGGACATAACCGAAATCGCCAGGAGCGTTGAAGCCGCGGGGGCCGATGCCCTTTCCCTCATCAATACGCTTACCGGGATGTCGATCGATATAGAAAAAAGGGTGCCGCACCTGGAGCATGTGACCGGCGGTCTGTCCGGACCGGCGATAAAACCGGTCGCGCTCCGGATGGTATGGGAGACAGTCAATGCGGTCTCTATCCCCGTCATAGGCGTGGGGGGGATCATGAACGCCTCCGACGCCATCGAATTTCTCATCGCGGGTGCTCGGGCCGTCCAGGTCGGTACGGCAAACTTTATCAACCCGTCCGTAGCCGTTGATATCATTGATGGTATCGAAAGATACCTGTTAGATAATAACATTGACGACATACACGACCTGATCGGAACTCTCAGGATATAAGGGCCTTTTTGAAGGTCTCCGCCGTACAGTAATCCCAACCCCTGGAAGACGAGGCCGGAGCTGCAACAATGGCAAAGACAGATGAATACGATGTGATAATAATCGGAGCGGGTCCCGGCGGACATGTTGCCGGTATCCGGGCCGGTCAGCTTGGCATGAAGGCCTGTGTCATTGAAAGGGACACCCTTGGGGGTGTCTGCCTGAACTGGGGATGCATCCCGACAAAGAATCTCATCCACCAGGCTGGGGTATTCCACTCCCATCTCGAGCTGGAAGAGATGGGATGTGCCGTTGACGCGGGGCGGTTTGATTACGGATATGTGTACAACCGGTCCAGGGAAGCGGTTCGGACCCTGGTTGCAGGTGTTGAGTATCTGCTGAAAAAAAACAAGGTTGAGCATATTCGCGCCACTGCGAAGATCGTTTCAGAAAGCACCGTTGTCCTTGACGGTACGGCCGAAATCTCAGGGAAAAACATTATTATTGCCACTGGATCACGCCCCCTGCAGATCGAGGGATTCGAATTTGATGAAGAGCAGATCCTCTCTTCAACGGGAATTCTCTCTCTCAAGAAACTACCTGAAAGTTTAATAATACTGGGAGGCGGCGCCATTGGGTGCGAGTTCGCCTATATCATGAACCGATTCGGGGTACGGGTACACCTGGTAGAGATGGAGAGACACATCCTCCCCGGTGAAGATGCGCGGGTGGCTGCCGTTCTCGAACGCTCCTTTAAGGAGAGCGGCATAGAGGTTATTACCGGGGCTCGGGCGAATGCCCTGAAAAAGACATCCGGGAAGGTGACGGCCCTCCTGACGGAAGAGAAGGGCGACTCGAAGGAGATAGCGGCGCAGAAGGCATTGTGTGTCTTCGGAAGGACACCGAACACGGACGATATCGGCTTGGAGAACATCGGGCTGAAAACCGAGAAGGGCTTCATCCCGGTGGGCGATTACTACCGGACCGAGGCCCCAGGAGTGTATGCCGTCGGCAATGTGGTAAAAACACCGCTTCTGGCCCATGTCGCTTCAAGGGAAGGGGAGATTGCCGTCGAGCATATCGCCGGGCGCGGACCGCAGCCCAGGATTGATCCGGATACCATACCGTCGGCCGTCTATTGCGAACCGCAGGTGGCAAGCTTCGGCCTCAGGGAAGAGGTGGCAAAGGAGAAAAAGATCCCCTACAGGAAGGTCATGCTCCCCTACCGGGGTATCGGCAAGGCCGTGGCGATCGGCAAGACCGACGGCATGATAAAAACACTCCATGATCCGGAGACACGGGAGATCCTGGGCGCCCATATCGTGGGGCACGATGCCACGGAGCTGATCCACGAGATCCTCCTGGCCAAGACGGCGGGATTGTTGCCCAAAGATATTGCCGGGATGATCCACGCCCACCCGACCCTGTCCGAAGGGATCATGGAACAGATGCGCGCGGCGGATACCGATTCGTAGAGAGACCTTACAGCCGTTTTTCCGTGACCAGACGTGCGAAGTGTTCAAAGGAACGGTCGTAGATACGCTCAGAGTCCCTGTCGAAGCAGCAGGCGGGAAGCTCCCGCATTTTCAGATGAAACTTCAGGCAGTCGCAGCAGGTTCCCTTGCGGCCGCACGGTTCATAGGTGCAGTTACACAGATTCAGGTTCTTTTCCTTCTTACATTCCACCATATACAAATTCCCTGTTCCCTATTTTTCCACCATCGTCCGGTAGAGATCGCCCGCGTGGTATGAACTTCTCACGAGGGGACCGCTGACAACACCGGAAAACCCCATCTCGAGAGCTGCCACGCGCCATTCATCAAATTCATCCGGGTGAACGAAGCGCTCAACCGGCAGATTTTTCTTCGAGGGCTGGAGATACTGCCCCAGCGTTAGGATATCGCATCCGGCGTTCGCCAGATCGCACAGTGTCTGGTTGATTTCACTCGAAGTCTCTCCGAGGCCCAGCATGATCCCCGATTTTACCGGCATCTCAGGGACCTCTTTCTTCACGCTCTCCAGGAGTGCGAGCGACCGCGGGTATGATGCGTCGGGACGCACAGCGGGGTAGAGCCGCGGCACCGTTTCGATATTGTGGTTCAGGACATCGGGACGGGCCCTGATGACGGAGGTGAGCGCCTGCGGATCTCCCTGAAAATCGGGTATCAGGACCTCCACGCGCGCCTTGGGGAGATCTTCGCGTATCCTCGTAATCGTGTCGGCAAAGAACGAGGCCCCACCATCGGGGAGGTCATCCCTCGTGACGGAGGTGACCACGAGATAGTCAAGCCCCATTTCCCGTGCCGCACCGGCAACCCGGGCGGGTTCTTCCGGATCGCAAGGGGCGGGCCTTCCATGGGTCATGGCACAAAATCGACAACCGCGCGTGCATACGGATCCCATGATGAGAAAGGTTGCCGTACCCCTGGAAAAGCACTCCCCGATATTGGGGCACAGGGCCTCCTCACAGACGGTATGCAACCGATTTTTTTTGATAAGGGTTCTGACTGCCCGGCACTCGGCCCCCCGTGGGAGACCCTTCCTGAGCCAG
>JAUSPK010000020.1 GCA_030655735.1 Syntrophales bacterium
CCTTTTGGCCGCCGGGGAAGGCGTATCTCAGGGAGTTTGAGAAAAGCTCGTTGATGATAAGCCCCAGCGGAATCGCCGTCTCGATAGTGAACAGAATATCGTTCACCTGGGGCGAAAACGTCACAACCCGCGAATCCACCCCGTGGGTCTGAAACAACCGGGTTGCTATGCTCTCTATATACTCGCTGAAGTCAATTTGGGAAAGGTCCTCCGAGAGATAGAGCTTCTCGTGGACAAGGGCCATCGACCTGATCCGGTCCTCGCAATCCTTTACCAGCGAGAGGGCCTTTTCGTCCGTTATATATTCGGCCTGGAGGGAGAGCAGGCTGGAGATTATCTGCATGTTGTTCTTGACGCGATGATGAATCTCGGCGAGAAGATTTTCCTTCTCCCTGAGGGATTGCTTGATCTGCGCCTCGGCATGTTTGTGATCTGCAATTTCCTCTTGCAGTCGGACGTTTGTCTTTTTCAACCTCTCTTCACTCTCCTCCAACGACCTCTTTTTTACCGTCGTTGACGAGAGCGTCTCTGCCATCTTGTTAAAATCATCTACCAATTCAGAAACATCACCGGATGTGTGGTGCTCTACCCGTACGTCAAAATCACCTTGATTGATTGCCCGTGTCGCCTCTCTGAGGTGAACAATGGCACGGGAAAAATAGCTCCCCATCCAGAAGGCAAAGCCAAAAACGAGAAGGAGTGCCGCCCCCGCGATGTAAAGCCCCATGTTTCTGAAAGATCGTATCAGTTTGTTCATGGCTATTTCCATGTAGTGGGCCGTACTGTGCGAAACATCCTGGCTTGCCTCCATAGGCCCCGTAAACTCATCTATCCTGGTGCTTGCCGCAACGTTGAACCGGACACCATCCGCGGTCTTATTGCTGAGTGGCACTATGTACATGAATTTATAACTTATATCTCCATCGGACTCTTCCCATCTATAGAATCCGTGCGCGTATCTTCCACCCAGGCTGTCTTTGACGATGGCATGGAATCCAGGCAGTTTGACCGACATAAGATGGGCGTCCCTGTTTTCCACATTTGGATCCATATGAAACCGGCTGATGGAGGTATTCGAATCCAAGACACTCGTATATCCTGCCCTGCCGACCGGCTGAATAGCTATTCCCCTGAAGTCCGGATCTCTCTGCAGGTCTTTAACCGTCATCCCGGGATGGGCCTTCAGGTACAGATCCAGTTGAAGGGATACGTCCATTGCCTTCTGCCGGATAAAGTCCACCACCATTTGTTTAATCACCACTTCGTTGCGGTTCCACTGCTCCGTCTGACCCCGAGAGATGGCGCGATTGGTTTCAGCGGGAAATCGATGAACGAATATTTGTATCATGAGGATAAAAATGAAAACGGGAATCAAACCGGCAAGAAGGGTTATAGCGATCACACGTGTGCTGAATTTTTTCGGTGCCATCCCTGAAAACCGCATGAGCATTCCCCCCGATCTAATCGAAAAGAGTATCCGCCTTTAAAATAACATTTCGCTTGACCTTGATGTTCAACTGCTGGGCCTTTTTTAGGTTCAAAGACAGCCTCGTTATCACAGGTTTCTGGGAGGGGATTTTCCGTACATCAACTCCCGCCAGAACCTGGGCGATTAGACCGGAGGCCTGCCTTCCGATGTCGTAAAAATCGCAGTGTACTGCCATCAGCGCGCCCTCTTCTACAAATTTTCCCTCTGCGACAATAAGCGGTGTCTTGTGCTCGTCAGCGACACGAATGACGGTTTGCCTGTTTGCAGGGGAACTAGTGACAGGGTCGGGTGGCAGATAGATGGCGTCGACCTGCTCGGCAAGCGATTCGACAATGTCCTGGAGCTGCGGCAGATCCTCCTTTGGGAAGGAAACCGTCAATGGTGTCCAGCCGAATTCGGGGGCATCAGCGGCGGCCTCTCTCCCCGCCGCTATCGCCTGGGGCATCTCCGTACAATACAGTATCCCCAGCCTCATGGGCTGAGGGAAGACCTCTTTGACCACTTCAAACTGTTCCTTCACCGGTATCTTCATGGTAACGCCGGTAATGTTTTTCCCTGAATAATCGTAATCTTTTATGATACCGGTGGCTTTAGGTTCTGCAACGATGGAATACACAATAGGAATCCGCTTTTCTTCCGTAGCCTTCAGGGCTGCCAGGCTGCTACCGGTGCCCAGAGACACAATCAGATCAACATCCCTTCTGACAAAATCTCCGGCTATTCTCAGTGCAGACTCTTTATCCTGCTCCGCATTTTTGTACCCTACGATCAGGTTCATTCCCTCTCTATAGCCCTTGGCTTCAAGGCCGTCGATCACCCCTTGATACGTCCGGTTAAATGAATCGATCTTCTCCGTCCACTGCAGGACCCCGATATGAAACGTCCTCTCCTTTTTCTGGCAACCGCAAAAAGTGGCGGAGATTAGTACCAAGGCTCACGGCTGTCCGGTTAAAGTTGGACGACCATAACATAATATATTGACATTATACAGCAAATGAACGATTTTCACTTTTTTCGATTTCAATTTACATTGCTTTCCCCGGTAT
>JAUSPK010000202.1 GCA_030655735.1 Syntrophales bacterium
CGATGCAGATTCAACCCGCTCGATATATCATCGACGGAACAGGGGCGCCGTCTCAGAAGTTCAAAGACGTCTCCCTGCGTGTGATAAAATTCGTCAATATTATGGGTTCCTGAATAATCCGCTATCACTTCACAACGGGGACCGAAAAGAGATCGCATCTCTTCCATCTTTTCTTTACTGACTGTGTCCACAAACCCTTCAGCCGGGGTCCTCACCGCGGTATTGAGTTGTACCCGCTCAGGGGCAATGCGATTAACCCATTTTTTGATCTTGAGCACCTCGCTTTTGATATCCGTAACACCACCCACGAGGAAGACCTCCAACCATATAGGTCCATCGAAACACTCGCGGAGTTTGCATAATCCCTCGGCCATTTTTTTAAAGGAGATGTCCGGATGGGGCCGGTTCACATAGGAAAAGATCTTCTCGTCTCCCGCGTCAAGAGACGGAATGAGTAAGTCTGCTCCCTGCACGGCATCGCGTACCTCATCGATCCAGAACAGCGAACCATTCGTGAGAACCGCCACGGGAATATCGGAGATTTTCTTAACGCCTGAGATAATATCTCCGATGCGGCTGTAAAGTGTCGGCTCGCCTGAGCCTGAAAGGGTTATATAATCGGGGCGCGGTATCTCCTGAAGCCTTTGGGCAACCTCTCCAATGATATCCTCTGCGGGTAAAAATTCCCGCAAGGCCGTTGTCCTGCTTGTTGTTCGCCCCAACTGACAGTAGATACAGTTGTAGGTACAGGTCTTAAAGGGAACAAGGTCTACCCCCAGCGATCTTCCCAGGCGCCGTGAGGGTACGGGACCGAACGTATATTTATTTTTTTCTTGAATCATTTCAATCCTCTAATTCTTGTGATGTCTTAAATCTCCCTGCCGCGACTTCAGGACGATGTCTCCGACCCCGCAGCCTATCTTATCGGCAATGACGGGGCATTTTGTCTGAAGCAGGAAAAATATATTCCTGTCCTCTTCGCTGAGCGATTCATAGTTTCCCTGACCTTTCGAAAGGATCATGTCCGCCCCGTGATAATAATCGAGAAATTCTCTGGAACATGCCTCCGGCACTACGCCGGGAAAGTCAACCCCCGTATCGATTACCCTGACTATATCGGTCATGCCGACAAATTTTGCGTCTTCCATGGTGGCATCATTGATAACGGGCCCGCCCCTTACGGCATAGGTTATATCAAGTCCGGTCTCTTTCAGAAGGAGACCGATCAGTATCTTGTCCAGAACGATCTCTCCCGCATTGTCGCCCAGGTAGAGGAGCGTGCCGGCACTTTTGAGGGACTCTTCAAATGACGTTTCATCAAAGTGTGTCGAATCCTTTTTCGTGAAATCCCGGAATATATCCTCCATGCTGTTCCATTTCCGCTCGGGTCCCATATCGATGAGATTTCCCACGGCAGCGAGCTTTAATGCGTCAGACAAGGGCGAGGATGATCTGTCAATAAGACCGGCAAGGTCCTCTTCCATCTCGAGCACCTGCTCATTGTGAAGACGTTTTATGTCCCTGTATGGATCACTTTTGCCGGTTGCCTTCCTGATGGTGTTGTGAATCATACTGCCGATCTGTGGCGGTGTTTCTTCCGTGGAGATCTCAAGCAGCTTTGCCATCACACAGTTCAGGACATCTCTCTGAATATCTTCGTCGGCGCCCGAAATTCTGCTTGCCTCCAGCGCCTGCCTCAGAAAGCAGGGAAAGCAGTCCAGAAATATTTTCAAGTTGTAAATCCTTTCTAACCAAGCGCGTAGAGCACATTCTGCCAGACGGCCTTTATATCGTCGGAAACAGCGCCGTCGGTGTATTCCACGACGCTGGTTTTCATTATCTGAGCCTCTGTAATGGCGGAATCGTATCGTATTCTTCCCGCTGGGTTAACGCCGTGTTCCTGTGCTTCCCCTTCAATTTGTTCGGTAATCTCCGGGTTCAGATCCCACTTATTAACGCACACGATCGTGGGAATTCTGAAATGCGCGGTGAGCTGGGCTACCCGAAGTAAGTCGTGCTGACCTGAAAGGGTAGGCTCTGTTACGACCAGTACGAGGTCAGCGCCCGTTATGGATGCAATAACGGGGCATCCGATTCCCGGTGAACCGTCGACAATGATATAGTCAAGGTTATCTCTTCCCGCAATATCCCGGGCTTCCTGGCGTATCAGTGTTACCAGTTTTCCCGAATTTCCCTCGGCCATGCCGAGCCTTGCATGTACCATAGGTCCATAGTTTGTAGACGATGTATACCACTCACCATTTACTACCGGTTCAAAGGATATTGCCCCGGCGGGGCACACACGGACACACACGGCGCACCCCTCACAGAATATGGGGTTTATGTAGGGTGTCTCCGCTTTTTCGCCATTGCTCGGGACCGGGTACTGTATCGCATCAAAGCGGCATTCTTCTATGCATCGATCACAGGCGATGCATTCGTCTTCCCGTATCGTTGCCTTTTTGCTGCCGCTGAAATCTTTCCGGTGATCTACCTTGGGGTTTAAAACGAGGTGCAGGTCGGCCGCGTCCACATCACAGTCCGCCAGGACCTTCCTGTCCGCCAGGGCCGCGAAGGCTGCCACGATGCTGGTTTTACCAGTGCCGCCTTTTCCGCTTATTACAACAATTTCTTTCATAATATTAACTTTCCGTTGCTGTTTTTACCTGTTGCTTTGCCTGTAGCGCATTCTCATGGAGATCTGTAATTTTTGTCCAGCAGGTTTCAAATGTTTTTTGATATTCCGGCAGCGCGTGAATCACCATTTCCCCTCGCGAATAGGCTTCGGCTATTCTTCGATCATTCGGTATTTCGAGGACAATCTCTATTCCTTCTCTCCCGCAGTATTCCTTTACATCCTCATTGCCGACATCGGAGCGGTTTATGGCCACGGCAAAGGGTATATGCAGCTTTCTGACCATCCCTACGGCGAGTTCCAGATCGTTCAAACCAAAAGGAGTGGGCTCCGTAACCAGAAGGACAGAATCTGCGTCCTTTACGGCTGCGATAACCGGGCAGGATGTCCCCGGAGGTGAATCAAGAATTACTATGTCTGCCTCATCGGCGGCCTCCTTGACACCGTGGATGACGGCCGGAGACATGAGTTCTCCAATATTGAGCAAACCATGGATGAAACGGACTCCGTCGGCTTTTCCTTCTTCGATAATCCCGACTTCCCGGGGCACCTCTAAAAATGCGTCTTCGGGACAGAACAATTTACATGCGCCGCAACTATGACAGAGTTCGGGGAATATCAATACCTTGCCTTTTATGACTGCAATGGCTTTGAATTCGCAAACATCCGCGCAAATACCGCATCCCGTGCACTTTTCTTCGATGACCTCCGGGATTGTCACTGTGACCGGTGTGGTCTTTTCAATCTCCGGTTTCAGAAAGATATGGCAGTTCGGCTCTTCAACATCACAATCCAGCAATTGGACTGTTTGTCCTTTGCCGGCAAGGGTGAGGGCAAGATTTGTCGCTATCGTTGTCTTTCCGGTGCCACCCTTCCCGCTGGCAATGGCTACTTTCAAGGGGGTCACTCCTTTCTAAACCATAGTGATCGCATTAAGAGAACACTCGTTAATGCAGATTCCGCATCCTGTGCATGTATGTTCATCAATGACAGCCACATCATTCAGGGTAAGTGCATCCACGGGACAGGACTCGACACAGACACC
>JAUSPK010000204.1 GCA_030655735.1 Syntrophales bacterium
CCTTGACTTGAAGAGATAATGATAATAGATGCGTACAGGGGCAACGGGGGGTTGCCCGCGGGTAGTGTGCTAGAAACCTGAGAAGAGGGGGGACATAAAGTGGCAGAAGGTACGGTAAAATGGTTCAATGAGAAAAAGGGGTTTGGTTTTATCGAAAACAGTGATGGCGGAGACGATGTGTTCGTCCATTTCAACGCCATACAGGGGGACGGGTTCAAGACCTTGCATGAGGGACAGCGCGTCAGCTTCGACATCGAAAACGGCGCAAAGGGATTGTCGGCAGTAAACGTGGTAGCCTTGTAAAGGAACCATCGTACAACAAAAAATATCCTACAAAAGGCAGAGGTGTTCTCGGCATAGAGAAGGCCTCTGCCTTTTTTCCGGGACCCACCCGTCGCCTATTTCCAGACATGGGATTTTTGTAAGAAAGAGAAGCGGACTTTGGCGCTCACCCCCATCTAACAATTTTTTGACATATTCCGGCAAATAGATTAGAAGTGCTGATTCCCTGAAATTTGAACAACCACAGGAGAGAGTTATGTATAACGCAAGTGACTTGAGAAAAAACCTGAAGATACAGATCGACGGCGACCCGTTTGTGATCGTTGATTTCACCTTTGTAAAACCGGGAAAGGGGCAGTCGCTCTATCGGTGCAAGCTCAAGAACATGATCAATGGAAACCAGTTCGAACGGACCTACCGGTCAGGAGACACCTTCGAACCCGCCAATCTCAGGGAAAAAAAGATGCAGTACCTCTACGAGGAAGACAGGCAATACTGCTTCATGGAGGCCGAAACCTACGAGCAGGTCTACCTCACCGAGGGTCAGGTGGGGGATGCCAAAGGCTTTCTGTCCGACAACCTGGACGTCGAGATCCTCTTTTTCGGGGAGGAACCGATTGGAATCACCCTCCCTAACTTCGTCGACCTGAGAGTCACCGTCGCGGAACCCTGGGCGAAGGGTGACTCGGTCACGGGGAAGTCAAAACCGATCGTCGTTGAGACGGGTTACGAACTCCAGGCACCCCCCTTCATCGAAGAGGGGGAGAAGATACGCATCGACACGCGTACCGGCGAATATCTGACCCGCGTCAAGGAATAATGGAAACAGACTGGAGGCTCACCAAAAAGAGAGCTGCCCTTCAGATCCGCGCCGTAATGATCCGGGCAATACGTAGATTCTTCACGGATAGAGACTACCTCGAGGTCGAAACTCCCACCCGGATCCCCGGCCCCGCGCCGGAGGCCCACATCGACGCGATCTCCTCGGACGGCTGGTACCTGCACACCTCTCCCGAACTGTGCATGAAGCGCCTCCTGGCCGCCGGGTACCCCCGCATATTCCAGATCACCAGATGCTTTCGCGGCGCAGAGAGAGGATCGCGCCATATGCCGGAATTTACCCTTCTCGAGTGGTACGAGAGCGGGATCGACTACATCCGGATGATGGAGGTGTGCGAAGATCTGATCCTCTCCGTTGCACATGACCTCGGCCACGAAGGGAATATCACGTATCGCGGACGGCAGATCGCGATGCACAGGCCGTGGGAGAGGATCTGTGTCAGTGAGGCTTTCAGGCACTACTCTCCCATATCTATGGAAGAGGCGTTGGAGCAAGGCCGCTTTGACGAGATCATGGTCGGAGAGATTGAACCCAGGATCGGGACAGAAGGACCCGTATTCCTGTACGATTATCCGGCGGCTCTCGGGGCGCTCGCGCGGGTAAAGCAGGCGGACCCGAGGGTGGCGGAGCGCTTTGAGCTGTATATGGGGGGACTCGAACTGGCCAACGCCTTCTCGGAGCTTACCGATGCACAGGAGCAGCGGACGCGCTTTGAAGAGGAACTGAAGAGCCGCCGTGCATCCGGCAGGGCGACCTACCCCATGCCTGAAAAGTTCCTGGCCGCTCTCTCCGCCATGCCCGAATCGTCGGGAATCGCCCTGGGAGTGGACCGGCTGGCGATGATCTTTGCGAACCGCGAATCGATCGACGACGTGGTGGCCTTCACCCCCGAGGATCTGTGACCCCTTACCCCTGGTACATCGATTCTATAACATCGGCGAACTGCTCGTTTATGGATTTGCGCTTGACCTTCATGGTCGGGGTCACTTCGCCATCCTCGGTATACAGTTTCTTATCGAGAATCCTGAATTTTCGGATATTCTCCACCCGCGCGACCTGTTTGTTCACCTTGTCGATCTCACCCTGAATAAGAGCTATGACCTCTTCCGTTCTGGTCAGGGTGGCGAACGTGGTAAACTGAACCTTGCTGTCCTGCGCGAATTTCACCACATTCTCTTCATCGATGACGATAATGGCCGACAGATACTTCCTCTTGTCGCCGATAACGACTGAGTCATTGATATAGGGCGAAAATTTCAACAGATTCTCGATAAACTGGGGAGCGATATTCTTGCCGCCGGCCGTGATGATAAGATCCTTTTTCCGATCCGTAATCTTGAGATACCCCTCTTCGTCTATCTCCCCCACGTCACCCGTATGCATCCAGCCGTCAATGAGGGCCTCTCGGGTGGTTTCTTCGTCTTTATAGTAGCCCTTGAAAATTCCCTTATGCCTGACCACGATTTCTCCGTCGTCGGCGATCCGCACCTCCGTGTCGGGGAGGGCCCTCCCCACCGTGCCCAGCTTGAAGTTGAATTCATCGGACATATGAGTGACCCCCGCCGTCTCCGTCATCCCGTACCCTTCACGGATCGGGATACCGATACTCTGGAAATACTTCAATATCTCGCCTGAAATAGGCGCGGCGCCCGAGAACCCCAGGCGGACCCGATCAAAGCCGAGACGCTCCTTTAATTTCCAGAAGACACAGAAGTAGGCCAGGTTATAGGCGAGGGTAAGCCACAGGGGTATCTTCTCCTTGGCGAGCTTCATCGCGTTATACCTGCCCCCGATCTTCACAGCCAGATTATAGGTCGTTCGTTTGAGCCAGGTGGCATCGGCCATCTTCAGAACGATGGCGGAGTAATATTTTTCCCAGATCCGCGGTACGGCATGAAAGAATGTCGGAGAGACGTCGCGCATATCCGCCATAACGGTATCGGTGTTTTCGGTAAAGTTCACCGTCTGACCCACGGTGAGGTGGTTCATGATGTCGAAGATCTGCTCATAGACATGATTGAGGGGAAGAAAGGAGATGCTCTCATCGCCCTTTTCCATCTTTATTACCTGCTGGGAGGCCTTGCCGACCCAGAGGTAGTTTTCATGGGTCAACAAGGCCCCCTTCGGCGGCCCCGTGGTGCCCGAGGTATAGATGATACCCGCGACGTCGTCCGGTTTGACCTGTGTAATGAGCTGGCCGAAGAGTTCGGGGTTTTTTTCTCCTTCTTTTCTGCCCAGTTCAAGCAGCTGATCAAAACTCATAAGCATGGGATCTTCGAAATGCTTGAGTCCCTCCATATCCCAGACGATCAGCTTCCTCAGTTTCGGGGTCTTGTCCCTGAAGACAAGGGCCTTATCCAGCTGTTCCTCATCCTCGCAGAGATAGACGACCGAATCGGAATGACCCACTACATATTCGCACTCCTTTGCCGGGTTGGTGGTATAGACCCCCACCCAGGCGCCGCCGGCGCAGACGATTCCCAAAGCGGAGTAGAGCCACTCGGGCCGGTTCTCTCCGAGGACCGCCACGTGGTCACCGTATTTCACCCCCAACGCATGCAGGCCAAGGGCTACATTTTTGACGTTTTCCAGGTATTCGGCCCAGGTAATATCATGCCAGATACCGAAGTCCTTTTTTCGCATCGCAACCCGTCCCGGCTGCTTTTCAACCATAGCCACCAACGCCGTGGGCAACGTATCACTTGCCATGTATCTTCCCCCTTCAGGTCAGTTCACTCATGAGCGCTCTCTTCAGACTAACGGAACCGAACCTTTCGCCTGTAGCGCTTGTAACCCTTTACCGACTCCTCGGTAGATATTCCGAGGTAAAATTCCTTGACATCATCGTCTTCCCGCAGGACTTCGGGCGTATCGGCACGGACGATTCTGCCGTTCTCCAGCAAAAAGGCAAAATTGGAATATTTGAGCGCCATGTTGACGTTCTGTTCCACCAGCAGGATTGTAACGCCGTCTTTCTGATTAATATCATGAATGATGTTGAATATCTCCTGTGTCAGGAGGGGAGAGAGCCCAAGCGACGGCTCATCGAGCATCAGGAGCTTCGGCCTGCTCATAAGGGCCCTTCCGATCGCGAGCATCTGCTGTTCACCACCGCTGAGATGTCCAGCCTGCTGTTTTTTTCTGTCTTTGAGAACAGGGAAGAAGTCAAAGACCTTTTCGATGTCCGCCCCTATCTCTTTCCGATCCTTTCTTGTATACGCGCCCATCAGGATATTCTCGAGGACCGTCATTTCGGGAAAGACCTCCCGCCCTTCGGGAACATAGCTGATACCCATTCTTACGATCTGGTCCGTGTCTTTTCGATCAATACGCTGACCCATGAATTCTATGGTTCCCTTTTCCGGCTGTTCCTCTTTGAGATCGTACAAAAGACGCATGATCGTCTTCAATATGGTTGTTTTGCCGGCGCCGTTGGAACCAAGCAACGCCACCACGTCACCCTCTTTAATAGAAAAGGAAATCCCGTGGAGTGCTCGAATCAGATCGTACCAGGTCTCGATATTGTTTATCTTGAGCATTAGACATCCTCCTCCCCGAGATAGGCCTTGATGACTTCGGGATGACGCTGAACCTCCAGAGGGGGACCTTCCGTAATTTTTTCCCCCTGATTCATGGCAAAGACATGATCGGAAATCCCCATGATCATGTTCATGTCATGTTCAATCAGAAGAATGGTCACCTGGTAATCCTCCTGAATATCCTTTATCCAGATATTCAGGTCTTCCTTTTCCTCCGTGTTCATACCCGCCGACGGTTCATCGAGCAGCAATATTTTGGGTTCCAGGGCGAGCGCCCGGCCGAGCTCGACCAGTTTGCGCTTGCCATAGGCCAGGCTGTTGACAAAGCTGTCCCTGACGGACTGCAGCTCGAGAAAATCGATAATCCCCTCGACGATCTCCCGGTTTGCGATCTCTTCGCGGGCGGCCCTGGATCTTCTGCCCCACATGAAGGCACCACCAAAGACCCCCGTCTTCATGTGAATGTGCCGTCCCAGCATGAGGTTATCCATGACCGTTGCATTTCCAAAGAGTTCGATGTTCTGAAAGGTCCGGGCGATCCCCCGCTTGGCGATACGATCGGGGGTCTTGCCCACCAACTCCTCACCTTCCAGCATGACCTTCCCTGCATCGGGTTTGTAAATCCCACTGATCAGATTGAAGATGGTGGTTTTCCCTGATCCATTGGGACCAATGATCGAAAAGATCTTATTCTTTTCAGCGCTGAAGCTGATGTTATTCACCGCCTTCAGGCCGCCGAAACTGATACTCAAATTTTCAACATGAAAGTAGTCCATCGGATATCAATCCCTCTCTCGCTGCCTTCCCCTCTGATTCCGGCATGTCCCGGTTTCCGCGCACAGTTTCCGCCGATGGGGCGGGCATGGCATCGCCATACCCGCCTTGATATCTCGGCATCTCATCCAGGGGACGATGGGCTTACCTGTCCCGCCGGACCCGCTTTTTGAATCAAGAACGCACCGTATGCTCCCCTATTTATTGTAACGGGGTATATCGTTTACCGTCCAATCCTGGAGCAGAATGGTCTCCGCGTTGGGACCGCATTGATAGATAACAATGGAGTCGGGACCCCGGTGATTGTCGGGAGTCCAGGTCAGCGTAGGGCCGATTCCCTTGAAATTCTTGATGGAATCGAGCTTCTGTTTGACCGCCTCGGTGCTCAGGTCCCTTCCGACCTCTTTCAGGGCCCAGACCAGCGGTTCGCCGACGACGATCCCCGCCATATAAAAAATAGCCCATCGTTCTTTCGGCGCCAATCGCTTTTTCGCTTCACGATATTTATTCATCAGGGGCGTATTGGCCTCGGGGGGATCCGTAAAGCCGCTGGTGATGACCCCCTCTTTCGCCCAGAGACCCCCCGTAATCATGTTCATGAGCATATAATCCGACAGGTTATAGGAGTGGAGCCACTGGGGATGGTAGTCGAGGGTGATGCAGGTTTTGAGCGCGATTGCCGCCTGCACGGGCCCGATAAAGGCAATAATTGACTCGGCACCGGCGGCCTTCAACTTCGCCATCTGGGACGTGAGATCCTTTTCCGTCGGTTCAACGGGAACGGCCTCTATCAGCTTCTTTCCCATCTTTTTCAGACGGTACTGCGCCGAACTGAGCGCGTCCTTGCCATACGCGTCGTTTTGATAGAAGAACCCGATCTTATCGCCATTCAGTTTTTCCGCAGCGTACTTTGTCAGAATGCTGGCATCGTTCTCATAGGGAGGCCATATATTCCATATATAGGGGTTGAGGGGCTCGAAAAATTCCGTCGCCCCCGTACAGGGAGACACCCAGATAACCTTGTTTTTCAGCAGATAGTCCTTGACCGCCAGACCGCAGGCAGAACCAACGCCGCCGACAAAGGCAAATACGCCCTTCCGTTCAACCAGTTCCTTCACGCCGAGCTTTGTCTGTGAGGGATTGTACTGATCGTCCCTGATAAAGTATTTGATCTGCCTGCCATGGATTCCGCCCTCCTCATTGACTATGTCAAAGAGGAGCTTGCTTCCCCGGGCAACAGACCCCCATGGAGCGGCAGGCCCTGTCTGGGGGCCCCACTGACCGATCCTGATCTCCTTGTCATCGAATCCCTTTTCCGCGGCATAGCTCGCCGGCGTAACGAAACAAAGGACAATGACCGCTAAAAGCATGACCAATAAAGTTTTTCTTAGATTCATACGTTGTTCCTCCTTTATGGTAGACGCGCTTTTATCAGCCGATGTGATTATCGGCATTCACTTCATGCACAAAAGTATCGGCCGGCCACTTTTCCAACAACCTCGTATGGGGGAGGCTAACTCTTGTACCACTTCCCCCCCTCTTTGACAAAAATAAGGCCGATGTTGACCTCGGATGACTTTCCCGTATCCAAATAAGAGAGAACACATTCCACCTCGACCTCGGCAATCTTTTCGACCCGGGGATACTTCTCCCTGTCATCATTTTCCGCAATATAGGTGACTTTGATGATCCGATAGTCGGTGACGGAGGTCGGCGACGAGACAGCCTCTTTCCGGTACTTCTCATAGCTGTTGGCAGCGCAATAGGCCGATGAGGGGCTGAGACAGGCGTAGACACGGGGATAATCTTTCTTGACTTCGGCATCCAGGTATTGCCGGGCGGCCGCCAACACGGCCGCGTCATCGGGGACGGACCCACTCACCGCAGTATCCATCGCACCGCCAAGGACGATCCCCGCCAGGAAGATGACCCCTATGAGGCACCCTATCCGTGATACCATGCCGTAATTCCTTTGAACCATCATTCGCCCTGCCTGTCTTCTTGAGCCTGTTTCCCTTCCGGCACCCTTCGCCCCCCCTGTCAGACCTTTTTGACGTAATGCTTCGCAAAAAGCCCGCTGGGGCGGATGCAGAGGACAAGAACAATCACCACAAAGGCGATAATCGGTTTCCATTCGGGCCAGATATAGCCGAAAAAGTTTTCCAGGAGCCCCATGATTTCACCACCGATAAAAACACCGGGGATACTCATGAGACCGCCCAGGACCGCCGCGGCAAAGGTCCTGAGGAACGGGTCCATCATGAACTGGGGATCGAGGGTCGCTTTCGCGGAGAAAAACATGGCGGCAATCACGCCGATAAGCGAACTGACCCCCCAGGCAAGGGAAAAGACCCGCTCCGTTCGTATGCCCATGATCTTCGCGGCGTTCTTGTTCTGCTGTGTCGCCCTCATTGCCATACCGAGTCGCGTATATTTGAAAAAGAGATATATAAGCACCATGATGATCGCGGACGTTATAAACACGCCGGTTGCCCAGTCACTGATCAGAATCCCCGGGAAGGGTTCGTGCGTTACCTGGTAGGACATGGGCAGGACAAATTCCTTCTGTTCCGCACCCCATTTCCAACCTGCCAGTCCCATGAGCAGCATCTCCGCCCCGAGGGTGATGACAATCAGTCCGAGCAGACTGGGATCCTTGGCGGGACGCAGGAAACAGTATTCGATGACAATCCCCAGAAGGGCCGCGAAGATGAGCGTTATGATAAAGGCGACCCAGAAGGGATAGTGATAATACGTCAGGACATGATAGGCGACAAAGGTGGAAAACATGGCCATTTCACCCTGACCGAAATTGACCACCTCAGAGGTTTTATAAATGATAACAATGGCTATCCCAAAAAGACCGTAGCAGGCACCAATGGCCAAGCCCTCAATAATCAGCTGTCCTACTGGCATCTTCCCCCCTCTTGAACTTTTTTAGTACCGTCTCTGTGAACTCACCACATCTATAGGTTAACTATGGCAATCAATCCCCCGGCTGACAATGCCATTCTGGCGACCGTCCATCGATTCTTGTGCTCATAAAACCTTAAAAGGGCCATGTCATCCAGTATTTCTTGGCCCGAATCCATATTCCGAATATTCCCAGTGGCTCGAAAACGACTATCCCGATCATGATCAGACCCAGGGCGACGCTGCCGAAATTATCGAGACCCGCCACCGTCAGCCACCGTTCTGAAAACGATGTCACCACATCCCCCAGGTAGGGGACTTCGCCGACATTCTTCAGGAGGTCATACTGGAGATAGGTAATGAGCACGGCGCCCGTAATCGATCCCATGACCGAACCCAGCCCTCCGACCACAACCATAACCAGAAAGACTATCGAGAGCAGCAGATTAAAGGTAAAGGGATCGAAAAATCCGAGGACAAACCCGAAAAGCCCGCCGGCAATGCCGGCATAAAAGGCGCTCACAGCGAAGGCAAGTGTTTTGTACATGGTAAGGTTGACACCGATAACCTCCGCGGCGATATCGCTGTCCCTGATGGCAACAAAGGCACGCCCCACGCGGGTTTTCAGAATATTGAGCGCGCCGACGACCATCAGAACGGCAACAACCAGAATGAGATAGTATTTGCTCACATCCGATTCCAGAACCCAGCTGATCCCCATCTGGGGAATTCCGATATCGAGGGGGGGGGCAGAGAGGCCGGTGCGGCCGCCGAATATGTCCCACTGGCCGATCACGTGCATAATGGCCCGGCCGAAGCTGAGGGTTGCGATTGCAAGATAGGGGCCTTCAAGCCTGAGCGCCGGCAGACCGAGTATAAAACCAAAAAAGGCCGCGATAAAGGAGGCCAGGATGATCGCCAAGAAAAAGGGGATGTGCAACTGGGTCATGAGGAGGACCGTTCCATAGGCGCCAATCGCGAAGAAGCCCGCGTGTCCCAGGGCCATCTGTCCCGTTGATCCGACTAAAATATTGAGACCCACGGCAAGGATGACATGGACCATGATCAGATTGAAAAGATAGATATAATAGCTTTCCGTATAGAGGGGTATCGTGAAAAGCACCGCGAGAAGGGCAACGGTCCAGAAAAGGATGACTCCGCTGCTGATCAGCTGAATGTCCTCGTAATACTCCCGCTTCATATCCATAGAGACACCTCACTCCTCACACTTGTACCCCAAAGGGAATGGTATATTGACAAGAACGGCAGACAGCCGCGCAAAGCACCACACACGGTGAACCGCCGCATCAAGAATCAAATACGGTGAACCTCCGCGCAAAGAATCACACGCAAAACTGTAAATATAAAAAAAGAACCCCCCGTAACACGGTTCACCATAAGAAAAGCAAGGCTTGGTGTCAAGCAAAAAAATAGCTTTACAAAAAATAGCTTCTGTAAAAACTCGTTCCAGGCAGCTTCTCCGCCTGCCTACAGGTACGTCCTGGCACCGATATAGCGGTTTTTATAGTATGTATTTGAGAGTGAACTGGTGCGCACCGTTTTCCCCGTTCGCGGCGCATGGATAAACCGACCCTGACCAGCATAGATCCCCACATGGGAAACCATCCCCCGGCCGCGGGTGTCAAAGAAGACCAGATCCCCCTTGGCCAAATCTTCCCGGCTGACGGAGGTGCCTGCCCCATACTGCTGACCGGATGTGCGGGGCAGATTCAGACCGTTGAGGCGGTAAATGGCCATCGCAAGGCCGCTGCAGTCGAATCCCCTCTCGGCCGAAGCACCACCCCACTGATAGGGGACTCCGATAAAGCTTCTGGCCGTTCGGACGATCTCATCTCTGAACAAGAGATCATCGCCATATGGCCTCTTTGTTATGGCGTACTCTTCCGGAGGGACAATATAATACGGACCTATTACTCCCATTGCCTTCAGAATTTCCGCTTCTCTGGCGGCAAGCTCTCTGGAGGCGAAATTGCCGAAGCGAACCTTGTACAGCCCTTGTTTGTAAAGGAAATAATAGGCATCCAGATTGTCGCTATTCAAACGATTGGCAAGGCGGGCGGCGTTTTCAACCCGTGCAAAGGCGCCGACCTGGATGGTGTAGCCCATACGGCTGAGCTTCTTTTCCGGTACGGGCGGGCGATAATCAGGGGAGGGGAAGTGGCGCGAAGGGCACCCCGTCACGCACAGCAGAATCAGAACAAAAACGATGATCCCAATACCCGGTAATTTACGTGGTTTCATGGCTCCCGAACAGGAAAAACAGTGTGTCTGCTGTGCCGGCACGCGATCGGGGGACAAGCAGTATACCCCCCTGCCTGCGGGATGTCTGATGTATCAGCTTATCACTGCGCCGACATCGGCATCGCCATCGAAGGACACCAGTGAAACCTTGTCCCCGGTATCCGTTGCCAGGAGCATACCGTGTGACTCTACCCCCATCAGTTTCACCGGCTTCAGGTTCAGTATAACGGCTATCTTCTTCCCTACGAGGTCTTCAGGCCTGTAGTCTTTGCCGATCCCGGCGACGATGGTTCGCTCCTCGCCGACGTCGATTTTTAGCTTCAGCAACTTGTCCGATTTATTGACCCTCTGGGCCTCAATCACCTGCGCCACGCGCAGATCGATCTTATGGAAGGCCTCGAAGGATATCTCTTCCTTTACATCGGTAAGGATCGTTGCAGGGCCCTCGTCCGGTTTTTGATATTCCACACGGGGGAAGAGGGATGTGCCGCGGGTGATGACATTGCCCTTCGGAAGGCCTCCCCATGTGCCTATACTGCTGAAATTCTGGGGTTCGACATCCTCGATGCCGAGCCGGCGCAGGATATCCCCGGCGGAATCGGGCATAAAGGGGGTGACTAGAACGGCTATGACACGGAGGGCCTCCAGTATGTTATAGACAACCGTGTCCAGGCGCGGGCGGGCGGGCGGATCCTTGGCCAGGACCCAGGGCTCTCGCTCCACGATGTACCGGTTTGTCAGGTTAATGAACTCCCAGATGGAGATGAGGGCCTTATGAAACTGCAGGGACCGGAAAGAGGCCTCCACCTCGGAAAAAAGACCCGTTGCCTTCGCAATAAGGGGGGCATCATCCGGATGATCGGCGGCGGCAGGCACCCGGCCCTCACAATATTTCACCGCCATGGAGAGGGACCGACTGACCAGATTGCCCAGGTCGTTCGCCAGATCGGCGTTTATTCTCTGGACAAAGGCCTCTTCGCTGAAGTTTGAATCAAGGCCGAAGACCATATCCCTCATCAGAAAATAGCGAAACGCATCCAGTCCGTACGTGTCTTTCAGGTCGAGGGGCTTCACCACTGTCCCACGGCTTTTCGACATCTTGTTCTGGTCGATATTCCAGTATCCGTGGACGTTCAGGTGCTGATAGGGTTCTATCCCCGCACCCTTCAACATGGTGGGCCAGTAGATACCGTGCGGCTTGAGGATATCCTTGGCTATCAGGTGCTCTGAGACGGGCCAGGAGATCCCGAACTGCTCGCTGTCGGGATAGCCGATCCCCGTCAGATAATTGATCAGCGCGTCAAACCACACATAGGTCACATACTGCTCATCAAAGGGGAGGGTTATCCCCCAGGTCAACCGTGTCTTGGGTCTCGATATGCAGAGGTCTTCGAGCGGCTCTTTCAGGAAGGCAAGGGCCTCATTTCTGTACCTCTCCGGTCGGATAAAGTCAGGGTTGTCCTGAATATGACCGATCAGCCAGTTCTGATATTTGCTCATCCTGAAGAAATAATTGCTCTCCTTCCTGGTTTCGGGAACGGTGAGGTGATCCGGGCACATACCGTCTACCAACTCGCTCTCCCTGTAGAAGCGCTCACATCCCACGCAGTAATGCCCCTCGTACTCACCAAAATAGATGTCCCCTGAATCATACACCTTCTGCAGTATCGACCTGACCACCTCTTTATGATCCGGATCCGTTGTCCTGACAAAATAATCGTTGGTTATCGACAGTTTCGGCCAGAGGGCCCTGAACTGTCCGCTTATCCTGTCCGCATACTCCTGAGGGGCCTCACCTGCCTCCCGCGCTGCCTCCGCGACCTTGTCTCCATGTTCGTCGGTCCCGGTCAGAAAATAGGTCCTGTATCCTGCCATCCGGTGAAACCGTGCCATAACATCGGCCACTATGGTGGTATACGCGTGTCCTATGTGTGGAGATGCATTCACGTAATATATAGGTGTCGTGACGTAAAAATTTTTCATCTCTTTCTCCGAAATCATTATTGCTTTTCCTCTGTCGCCGGCCTTCGGTCCTGGTCTTCTCTCTGAATATCGTCTACCGGAACCTCCACCTCTTTTCCGTCACCGAGATCCACAACGACCATCCTCTCAAGTATTTTCTGCCTCAGCACCTTGCCTTTTCCTCCCGGGGTGGTCACGATCTTTCCAGGCTTCGGCATATTCTTCTTCGCCTTCGTATACTGTTCATGCTCAAACGCAAGGCAGCACATAAGCCTTCCGCACAGACCTGATATCTTTTCCGGATTAAGGAGCATGTTCTGTTCCTTGGCCATCTTGATCGACACCGGCGCAAAGTTGGTGAGAAAGCTCGAACAGCAGAGTTCCCTGCCGCACATACCGATGCCCCCACATATACGGGCCTCACTTCTGACCCAGATCTGCCTCAGCTCTATCCGTGTCTTGTACTTCCGTACCAGGTCTTTTACAAGCTCCCTGAAATCGACCCTGCTTTCCGCAGTGAAGTAAAAGACCAGTTTGCTTTTATCGAAGAGTGCCTCCACATTGACCAGCCGCATGGGAAGATTCCTCTGCTTGATCTTCTCCATGCAAAAATCCAGTGCCTCTGCCTCCGTCTTCACATTCTCTTCATGGACTTTCATGTCCTCGTCGGTGGCCTTGCGCACAACCTTCCGGAGGGTGCGGGGCAATTTGTCCCGGGAAAGAACACGAATGCCGGTTGCGACATATCCCATTGCCCCCCCCCCCTCGGTATTCACGATAGCGTTGTCCCCTTCCTCCAGAACAACGCCGATGGCGTCGAATGAATACACCTTCCCCTTGTCTTTAAATCTGATCCCTACAATACTCTTAGTGTCGTGATGTTCCATCTTAACCCTGACTGACGGTCTTGAGCCGGAATGTCATGGATTCCAGTATCAATTGTCTGTTGGCGTTCTGTTCAATAGCGCTCTGGGCGTTCCGTATAGTCTTTATATTGTCCAGTATGTCGGCGCCTGCCATTTTTTCTGAAAAGTCCTTCGTGGCTCCGGCAATATCCTGGTGCATGAGTCTGCCCACATCGTGTAGCTCTCGGTATACCAGCATATCCCGGTACCACTCCCTGAAGATGTCAAGCCGCTGCAGGGCGGAATTTCTATCCTTCCCGAAATTGTCTGCAAGGAAGATCATGTCCAGGGAATCGCGTCCGGCGGCGGAAAGTATTCCGGTCACCTCATTCTTAAAGTCAAGAAACGATTCCTTGTGTATCTCCAGCGCCCTGCCGATACTTCCTCCGGCCGAGGCGGCGACAGCCCGTGCCTCCTCTGCATCCATCGACAATGTCTCTATCAGAAAAGAGCGGACAACCTCAGAGAGCAGGGGTTGAAACCGTATCTTCTGGCATCGCGACATGATCGTTTTGGGAAGCTTATGGAGACGGGATGTAGTCAATATCAGGATATTGGAGGGGCTCGGCTCCTCAAGGGTCTTCAGAAGGGCATTGGCCGATGCTTCGTTCATTCGGTCCGCATCCTCCAGGATAAAAACCTTCTTTCTGCCCTCAAACGGCCTGAATTGTATCTGCTTCTGAAGATCTCTGATCCTGTCGATCTTTATGAAAATCCCTTCCGGTTCTATCACAATGATATCGGGATGGCTGTGCCGGCCTGCCTTGAGGCATGCAGG
>JAUSPK010000220.1 GCA_030655735.1 Syntrophales bacterium
GCCTGCCGAGTCTGCGTGACGGAAGTAGAGGGCCAGAGGACGCTGGTTGCTGCGTGCGTGTTCCCCGTCAGCAGGGGGATGGTGATTCATACAAACTCCGAGCGGGTTCGGAAGGCACGCAAGATGGTTGTTGAATTGCTCCTTGCAGATCACCCTTCTGAGTGCACGACATGTGTCCGGAACGGGGGGTGTGAGCTTCAGAAGGTGGCCGAACAGGTTGGGGTGAGAGAGGTGCGGTTCGCAACCAGTTTTCCCCCGAAGGAGAGCGTAATCGATACATCAAGTCCATCCATCGTACGGGACCCGAGGAAGTGCATACTCTGCCAGAGATGTGTGACGGTCTGTGAACAGATCCAGACTGTCTCCGTTCTCACCCCTGCATGGAGGGGGAGCAACTCGCGGGTGGTCCCGACCTTCAACCTGCCCATAGCCGAGACCAACTGTGTGAACTGCGGACAGTGCGTCCTGGTGTGTCCGGTGGGAGCCCTGTACGAGAAGGACCAGACAGAGGATGTCTGGGCTGCGCTGAACGATCCCTCGAAGCATGTGGTGGTTCAGGAAGCCCCGGCTATCAGGGCCGCGCTGGGAGAAGAGTTCGGCATGCCTGTCGGTTCCCTCGTCACGGGGAAGATGATTGCGGCGCTGAGGCGGTTGGGTTTTGACCAGGTTTTCGATACCAACTTTACCGCCGACCTTACCATCATGGAAGAGGGGAGTGAGCTGCTCAAAAGGGTTAAAGAGGGGGGGACGCTTCCCCTGATAACCTCGTGTTCTCCCGGATGGATAAAATTCTGCGAACACTTTTATCCCGACCTGGTTGATCATCTCTCAACCTGTAAGTCACCGCAGCAGATGTTCGGATCGATGGCGAAGACCTATTATGCTCAGTTCGCGGGTGTCGATCCTGAAAATATCGTTGTCGTCTCCATCATGCCCTGCACGGCAAAGAAATTTGAAGCCGGGCGGCCGGAAATGGATGACAGCGGGTACAGGGATGTCGATGTTGTGCTTACCACAAGGGAGCTTGCCAGAATGATCCGGGAGGCGGGGATCGACTTTGCAAGCCTGCCTGATGAGGAGTCCGATCCCCCCATGGGAGAGTACACCGGTGCCGCTACGATCTTCGGGGCGACCGGCGGGGTTATGGAGGCTGCCCTCCGTACCGCGTATGCGGTGGTTACCGGCGAGAGTCTGGGGAATCTCGATATAGCGCCGGTCCGTGGTCTGGATGGGATCAAAGAAGCCTCCGTCGAAGTTCCAGGATTAGGAGAAGTAAAGGTTGCCGTGGCACATGGTCTCGGGAATGCCCGAAAGATCATGGATGCTGTCCGCTCCGGTGAGGCGGATTACCACTTCATCGAGATCATGGCCTGCCCCGGGGGATGCGTTGGCGGCGGAGGCCAGCCCATCCCAACCAATAGACAGATACGGGCCTTGCGGGGCGCTGCCCTTTACCTTGATGACGGCTCGATCCAGCAGAAACGGCAGTCTCATGAAAACGCTTCTGTCAAAAAGGCATACGAAACATTCCTGAAGGAGCCGCTGGGGCATGCATCGCACAAGCTGCTTCACACTCACTATGCGGAAAGGGGCGAGGATCTGCCGCACAAAGGGCAAGAAGCCATTGTCAAGTGACCATCTAACATAAAAGCAAGAAAAGTGACCTGCGGTAAGGATTTTTTCTGAACTCAAGGGCTGTGTATGAATAAGAGCCCCGGTCTTGTTGCACAGACCGGGTCTCTCTTTTGGAGGAGAAAATGAACAAGAAAAGGATAGGCTTTATCGGAATAATAATCGAAGACAGGGGAAAGCATGCACCTATGGTAAATGAACTGCTCACGGGGTACGGAGATATTATAGTGGGACGGATGGGAATCCCTTACCATGATTGTGGGTTTCATGTAATTACACTCACTGTAGATGGGTCAACCAATGAGATAGGAGCCCTGACAGACAAGCTTGGTATGATCGAAGGGGTAACGGTTAAATCGGCGATGGCAAAAAAGACTGAGTGAAGGAGTTAAATGATGAACGCAAATCTTGCATGTGACTCACTCGAAAAAAGCTGGATTGAAAGTGTCATCAGAGAAGATGAAATAACCCGGTACTTGACCGACGGGAAGGATTTCATAGACGACGGAAAGATATGGGGAGAGATTACCAGCAACAAAAATCCCGATCCTCAGAAAATCCGCGATATTCTTCAGAAGTCCCTTGCCGTAGAGACGCTCGATCCTGATGAGACCGCAGTGCTCCTGAATGTGGAGGACAAAGGGCTGTGGGAGGAGATATCTGAGGCGGCCGGCGAGGTGAAGCGGCGGGTGTACGATAATCGTATCGTAACATTTGCGCCTCTCTACTTTGGGAATCTTTGTGTCAACGATTGCCTCTACTGCGCTTTCAGAAAAGACAATGAAGGGGAAGTGAGGAAACGGTTGTCTCTGAATCAGGTGCGAGAGGAGGTAAAGGCGATGATTTCCATGGGGCATAAGCGTCTTATGCTGGATTGTGGAGAACATCCCGGTACGGATGCTGACTACATTGCCGATGTACTTCGTACTATCTACGAGACAAGAGCTGGAAGGGGTGAAATAAGAAGAATTAATATAAATGTTGCCTCTATGAGCATTGAAAAGCTCAAGATGCTGAACGAAGTGGGAATAGGGACATATCAGGTATTTCAAGAAACATACCACCATAAAACCTATCGGGATGTACATCCCAACCACGAAGCGCCTAAGTCGAACTACGGGTGGAGACTCTATTCCCAGCACAGGGCAATGGATGCGGGCATAGACGATGTGGGCATCGGCGTGCTTTTCGGCCTGTATGACTGGAGATTCGAGGTTATGGGTTTGCTGTGCCACGCATTGAATTTAGAAGAGCAATTCGGTGTAGGGCCTCATACTATCTCAATCCCAAGGCTGCAGCCGGCGGAGGGCACGCCCTTCATAAGCTCGACTCAATACCGGGTTTCTGATGAGGCCTTTAAAAAACTGGTTGCGATAATAAGGCTTTCAGTTCCATACACAGGACTCATTCTGACGGCAAGGGAAAGCGCAAAGGTACGCCGTGAGGTTATCCCTCTGGGGATTACTCAGGCGGACGCAGGTACAAGAATCGGCATTGGTGCCTATAGTGAGAGGTATGATGAGCAGGAGGCAAAAAGGCAGCAGTTTCTTCTGGGTGATCCAAGAGGCCTGGATGAGTTCATACGGGAGCTTGCCGAACGGGGATACATCACCTCCTTCTGTACGGCTGGTTACCGGTGCGGAAGGACCGGCAAACATATCATGCAGCTCCTGAAATGCGGCCAGGAGGGCCGTTTCTGCAAGCTCAACGCGGTGCTCACCTTCAGGGAATGGCTGGATGACTTCGCGAGCGAACAGACGAAAAAAGCGGGGGAGAGGATCATCCAAAAAGAACTGTACGAAATCAAACAAGAGATGCCTTCCGCCTATCCGAAACTGACGGAATATTACAAAAGGATTGAAGATGGTGAGAGGGATCTCTACTTCTAGGGAGACCTTGATAGCACGGTATTTCGATCAGATGGCGCAACGTATTTGGGTTATGTACGGTGTCAATGTCTGTTTTGTCGAGATCATGGGGAGGAGATGGTCCTACATCGCCGGCCGGAAGGAGGACGGGATCTCGCTGCTTCCCTCCCGGCAGATCGAGCTGACCGATCGGTTCGGTATTGTCTCGGATGGGTGGGAGAATATCCCCGCCGATGAAAGGGAGGCAATCGTATCGTCACTGAGAGAGACCATAAGGGCATATGAATAGGGAGGAGATCACATACTTTCTGGAACATCCGGACAAAGACGGAGAGCTCTTTCAGAAGGCCAACGGTGTGCGGAGGGATCAGTGTGGTGATGATGTCCATATCCGGGGGATCATCGAGTTTTCCAATCACTGCTGCCGGAACTGTCTCTACTGCGGACTGAGGAAAGATAATACAAACCTGAACCGGTACCGGATGGAGGAATGGGAGATTGTCGGCCGCGCCCGGCAGATAGTCTCCACCGGTATCAAGACGATAGTCCTCCAGTCGGGGGATGATTTTCATTACACCCGTAAGATTATCTGCCGTATCATTGATCGGATCAAGCAGAGTGGTGGTGTTGCCGTTACACTGAGCCTCGGAGAGAGGCCATTTGACGATTACCGGGCCTTCAGAGCAGCGGGGGCGGATCGGTATCTCCTCAAACACGAGACGGCGAACGGGGCTCTGTACCGTTTTCTCCACCCTGGCCAGACCCTGAAACAGAGATTGAGGATACTTGAGTTTCTACGGAGTATCGGGTACCAGATCGGATCGGGCAATATTGTCGGCCTCCCCGGTCATATCAGCGAGGATCTCTGTGAGGATATCCTATTGCTCAGGGAACTGGCTCCCGATATGTCTTCCGTAGGTCTTTTTATGCCTCAACATGATACGCCGCTGTCGAAGGTCCCCACCGGAGATGTCGCCACGGCGCTACGAGTCCTTGCTCTGGTGAGGATCGCCACGCGGGATTCCCACATGCCCGTGACCACGGCGATCGCGACCGCCGACCCGGAGCGGGGGCTTGTTCGCGGATTGGAGGCGGGGGCGAATGTCATCATGCCCGATTGTACGCCGGATCCCTACCGGAAGGAATACGCGATCTACGACGGCAAGACGCAGATCACACCGGGAAGGGCGAAAGAGGCGATCCGCGTGGCGGGAAGAACAGTAGCGGAGACCAGAGGAGATT
>JAUSPK010000229.1 GCA_030655735.1 Syntrophales bacterium
CTTTTACGCGGCCCCCACCCCACCCCGCCCCGGGCGGGTCATAGGCTCCATAGGGCCGACGACAAGCTACCGGATGGACGAATATGCCCCCATCCTGATGGCGGCGGGAATCCGCGGGATGATAGGGAAGGGGAGTCGCTCCCCCGCGGTCAGGGACGCCATCGTGCGCTATAGGGCCGTCTACTTCGGAGCCATGGGGGGCATCGCGGCCCTGATGTCCGCGTGCGTAAAAAAGGCGGAGGTTATCGCCTACGAGGATCTTGGTCCCGAGGCAATCATGCGCCTGGAGATAGAGGATTTTCCGCTGATTGTCATAGATGACACGGCGGGGAGGGACCTGTACGAAGAGGCTCTGCCCGAGAGCCCTGTTTAAAATTTCATATTTTTTTTGAAAGAGGTGTTGACAGAAAAGGCTTTAGGAATTACAGTGCAAGTTTTCTGAATTCGAGCAAGGGAGATTTTCCTTATGATAGAGATACGATGGCATGGAAGAGGCGGTCAGGGAGCGGTCACATCGGTAGAGACCCTCGCGCTTGCCGCTATTGGAGAGGGGCAATATGCCCAGGGTTTTCCCAGTTTCGGCCCCGAGAGAAGAGGGGCGCCGGTGGCTGCGTTTAACCGTATCGATGACAAGAAGATACGAGTAAGGTCGGGCATCTATAACCCGGATGTCGTCATTGTCCTGGATTCGAGTCTGATGGCCTTGGTGAACGTCGCCGAGGGGTTGAAGCCCGAAGGTGTCCTGATTGTCAATACCGCCAAGTCCCCGGAAGAGGTGAAGAAGGAGACAGGGTTCAAGGGAACCGTCGCCACGGTTGACGCGTCGAAGATAGCGCGGGAAGAGATGGGTGTCCCGATAACCAATACCACCATGATCGGGGCGGTCGTCAAGGCGACCGGGCTGGTAAAGATTGAATCGGTAAAAGAGCCGTTGAAGAAGCGGTTTGGAAGGATAGCTCAGAAAAACATAAACGCGATGGAACGGGCTTATAGAGAGCTCAAAATAGCCAAGTAGTTCACAAACACCTTGAGGTTGATAGTCTAATGGAAAAAGAGAAAAAATGGCCGGAAAAGTGGCAGGAACTTACCCCGGGATGCATGGTGTTCAGGCCGGGGAGCACGCGGGAGTACCACACGGGAACCTGGCGGGCGCAGAGACCCATATACGACACCGGCAGGTGCATCAAGTGCGGCGTCTGCTATATCTTCTGCCCGGAAGGGTGTATTTCCCAGGATGCCGATGGATACTTCATGGCGGATCTTGATTACTGCAAGGGGTGCGGAATCTGCGCCCACGAATGCTGGCCTGGCGCCATAAAGATGGTGGAGGAGGGATAGGTTATGTCTGAAAGAATTGGTATGGAGATAGCGCTCGCTGCGGCTGAAGCGGTTGCCCTGTGCAAACCCGACGTCGTCGCCGCCTATCCTATCACACCGAATACCCATATACCGGAACATCTGTCGGATATCGTAGCGGAAGGAAGACTCGATGCCGACTTTATCTGTGTGGAATCCGAGCATTCCGCCCTGAGCGCCTGCTGCGGGGCATCCGGCGCCGGCGCGCGCACCTTTACGGCAACGAGCTCGCAGGGGCTTCTGTATATGGCGGAGATCGTTCCGATCGTATCGGCCATGCGCCTTCCCGTCGTAATGGCGATCGGCAACCGGGCACTGTCCGGACCCATCAATATATGGAACGACCACAGCGATATCATGTCACAGAGGGATACCGGCTGGATCTCGCTCTTCGCGGCGGACGGCCAGGAATCGGTTGACATGATGATCCAGGCCTTCAGGATCGCCGAGCACCGTGACGTCATGCTCCCGGTCAACATCAACCTGGACGGTTTTCAGCTGACACACGTGGTGGAACCCATGATGATGCCGGACCAGAAGGAAGTAGATCGATTCCTCCCCGCGTACAAGCCATACGCCGCGCTTCACCCGGACAATATCGTCTCCATGGGAGCCCTGGCGATGCCCGATATATTCAATGAGGCCATGCAGGCAAAGGACCATGTCCTGATAAACTCTAAGGAAGTCATCTTGGACGTCTGGAAAGAATGGGAGGAACAGTTCGGCCGGAAATATGAGCCGATAGGCGCGTACCGGATGGATGGTGCCGAGATTGCCCTGCTGACCATGGGGTCCATGGGAGACACGGCCGAGGTTGCCATCGATGAACTGCGCGAGAAGGGAGTGAAGGCAGGGTTGCTCAAGCTGAAACTCTGGAGGCCCTTCCCCACGGAAGAGCTGCTCAAGGCGGTTAAGGGACTCAAGACGCTGGTGGTTATTGACCGGGCGGTATCGTTCGGTGGCCCCGGCGCCCCTGTCTGTTCGGAGATCAAAGCGGCCCTGTATGATCAGAAGGAGCGCCCCCTGATAACGAATTATATTATCGGGCTTGGCGGCCGCGATGTCGTCGTTACCGATTTCGTCAAGATGGTACAGCAGGCGATCGGACCGCAGAAGAAAAAACCCGCAAAAGCGTACGAAATATACGGAGTGAGGGGATCATGAATACTGTAGAAAACTTTGATTTATATGCTCCACGGCTGGTGGACCAGAAAGAATACTTCAATGCCGGGCACCGTGCCTGTTCGGGATGCGGGGAAGCACTCGCCATCCGCCTGATGTGCAAGGCCCTCGGCGAAGATACCGTGATCGTGAACGCCACGGGATGCATGGAGGTCATATCGGTTATGTA
>JAUSPK010000230.1 GCA_030655735.1 Syntrophales bacterium
AGAATGGGGTTGAGGTTATTCATCTGGCCACCGGCCTGGTCGTCGGTTACCCCCCCTGCCCCCACATGAATACGTTCAAGGCCTTTCTTGAAAAACGCTATGGCGTGAAGGTCGTGGTAGGGTCACACCCCATACCGAAAAAGTATCTCGATATGCACACCCATCTTGGCACAGGGTAAGACCCTGACTGGAAGCCGCTTATCGAGCCCACCATGGCGGATGAAGCGACCCACGCACGTTACGATTAGTGAAAAATAGTCGCTGTCACTATTTTTCTATTTTTCCCGAGCACTTCCTCAGCGCTGACTGAATCGCCGCCCCAGCATGGCCCCGGCGATGTTGACCCTCTGCATCTGCACGGTTCCTCCGGCGACCGGCCAGCCCCGGCTGTCGCGGAGCATCCGCTCGACGGGATATTCCGCCGAGTAGCCGTACCCCCCGAAGACCTGGAGGGCCATGTCGGTTACCTCCTTGCCGATCTCATTGGCAAAGCACTTGGCGACGGACGATTCATAGATCGACGGATGCCCCAGACCGGCATTAACGGCGGCCCGGTATATGAGGAGCCTCGCGGCCTCCACCTTCATCGCCATATCGGCCAGGAGGAACTGGACCCCTTGGAACTCGCAGATGGGTTTCCCGAAGGCCTTCCGCTCCTGGGCGTATTGCTTGGCCGCCTCCAGGGCCCCCCAGGCGATCCCGAGGGACATGGTGGCGTTGCCGCAGCGCTCCACGTCGAAGGCCTGCATCAGGAAGGCGAACCCGCCTTCGGGGACGATCAGGTTTTCCTTGGGGACGATGCAGTCTTCGAAGATGAGGTCGCAGCTCGGCATCCCGCGGAGCCCCATAAAGACCTCCTGTTTCCCGAAGGTGAAGCCGGGCGAGCCCTTCTCTATGACGATCCCCCCGATCCCCTTGGCCCCCTTGGCGTCGCTCATCCGGGCGTAGACCATGTAAGAGTCCGAATAGCCGCCCCCGGTGATGAAGCGCTTCTGCCCGTTGATCACGTAGTGATCCCCCTCGAGGACGGCGCGGGTTGTCAGATCCGTCAGGGCCGAACCGGCTTCGGGCTCCGTCATCGCCACGGCCATCAGCTTTTTGCCGGTGCAGGCGGGGGGGATGAACCGCTCTTTCTGTTCCTCCGTCCCGAACAGTTCGACGACGCGGACGGGGCCGACGCTGGTTTCGAAGACGGGCATGGCGGCAATGGGACTGACCCGGGCCAGCTCCTCCATGGCCAGGACGGCGTCGAAGGCCGTCAGGCCGGCGCCCCCGTACTGTTCAGGGAGCGTGATCCCCAGAAGCCCCATGTCCACATATTGAGACAGAATCGTGTGATCAAGGATCTCGCCTTTTTGATCCCACTCCTGAACCAGTGGGGCCAGACGCTCATCGGCAAAATCATGCACCGATTGTTTAAACATCCGCTGCTCATCGCTTAATTGAAAATCCACGGGGCACTCTCCTTTGATGTAAGAATTTTTACGGAACTATATCACTATATGACACTATATAAGATCTATATAGATCGGCACTGCAAGTCAACAAAATTATCACCCTAACTCCCCGGCTTGATGACGAAAATCCCTTGACATTGATATCTTATCCCCTATACTGCATCTACGTTCATTCAATCCGGCAAGAGCCCTTACCTTCATAATCTTCATAGCGTTATTTTGGAAACTGGTCACTCACAGGTACTGAACAGGAGGTGGCGATGGAAGCGAAATACAGGTTTGAAGAAAAAAAGGCAGGCCCCGCGACGATCAAGGTGTACGCCGATCGGCCGCAGACGGTCTTCGAGATGTTTCATAAAACAGTGGAGACCTGTCCCGGACGGGAGGCCGTCAAGTGCGGGGATGTCTGCCTCACCTATGCCGAGCTGTATGGCCGCGTGGACGCGCTGGCCTCCTATCTGAAAAACGACTGTCGTGTCACCAAAGGGGACCGCGTGGCGATCTTTCTCCCGAACAATGACATCTTTCCGACGGCCTTCCTGGCCATATCGAAGATCGGCGCCGTATCCGTCGTCCTCAACACCCGCCTGACCAAACCGGAGCTGGCGTATCAGCTGGAACTCACCAAACCAGTGGCCGCCGTCGTCGACAGCGAGACCTGGAACAAAGAATTAGATGAATTGACTACGCACAAAGTTGAGAGCGCCTTCCTGGCAGACCTCTGGGAGAAGGGCGGCACCTGCCCGCCCGCCGCAGCGAACGAAGAGGACATCCATACCATCCTGTTCACCTCCGGGACGACGGGCAAGCCCAAGGGGGTCCGAATCGTCCACCGCAATTTCATCCACAGCGCCATCCGGCTGGAGCAGTACATGGAGATGCTGGGCGTCGGCGACCCGGGAACCGGGGGAAAGACCCTGATCGTCGCCCCCCTCTTTCATGTCATGGCCCTCCAGGAACAGCTTATGGCCTGCCTGCGGATGGGGAACACCGTCGTGATGATGGCCGCCCTGAGCATCGTGGCCTTCCTCGAGATTGTGGAGAAGGAGGGGATCAATTTCCTTGTCGGTTCCCCGGCCATCTACCGGATCCTGCTCGGATCGGAAGATGTGAAGAATTATGATCTGAGCTCCGTTCGGCTGGTGGGCTTCGGCGCGGCGCCCATGTCACCGGACCTGATGGGCGAGATGAGAAAGGCCTTCGTCAACGCCAAATTCTTCAACGGCTTCGGCCTTACGGAGGCCTCCATATCGCTTGCCGCTATAGATCGGGAGTGTATGGAACATCCTACTTCCATCGGGCACCCGAGCCTCGGCTGCGAGGCGAAGATCGTCGACGAGAATATGAAGGAAGTGCCGAAAGGCACCGTGGGCGAGATCGCCGTCAGGGGACCCAACGTGGCGGACGGCTATTACGAAAACCCGGAGGAAACAAAGAAGATTTTCAGGAACGGCTGGTTCCTGACTGGCGACCTGGGCCGGATAGGCGATGATGGATTCTTTTACGTGGCCAGCCGTAAGAAGGACATGATCAACCGCGGCGGTGAGAATGTCTACCCTGTTGAAGTGGAAAACGCCATTTACCTGCACCCGAAGGTCATGGAAGTGGCCGTCTACGGCGTGCCGGACCCCGTCATGGGGGAGAAGGTAGCCGCCGCAGTCGTGGCCGTTCCCGGAACAACTCCGACCATCGAGGAAATCAAGTCGTTCTGCGCCGACAAGCTCGCCAAATACAAGATTCCCGAATACGTCCAGTTCACGCCGTTCCTGCCCAAAAACGCCGGGGGCAAGGTGATCAAGGATCAGCTGCCGAAGGAATTTTGAACGACTGTAACCGAGGAGGGATCATGACCTGATCATCAAAAGCCCTGTTTCTCGAAGAGAGAGATGGGCTTTTGGAAATTAGGGACGCTTCCCTATTTTCATGGGAAAGGTAGGATAGCCAAGAAAGAAATAGGGAAGTGTCCCTAATTAAACTAAGGCGATCATGATGCTCTCCAGGGAGCTGAAAAAGGTACAGCGGCGGGTCAACGCCCTCGAGAAGATATTCATCCCCCAGCGTGAGGAGGCGAAGAAGTACATCTCGGACCGGATCGAAGAGATGGAGAGGGAAGAGATCTTCGTCAAGAAACTGATACGGCAGCGCGCGTCGGGGGAGTGAGGGGGGAGGGGAGCTCAAAAGAGTCGCTTTTTGC